>WQRM01000051.1 GCA_009786735.1 Oscillospiraceae bacterium
AGTGTGCAAATCCCCACCAAGCCATAAGCCCTGAAATCATGAAGGAAACGCTTGCTATCGCCCAAGCGGGGATCGATATTACGTCAGCAAACGTCCACATTCCACCCCAGGCCAACGTTTCAATTCCTTGCAGAGCCGACGCAAGTGCCACCAGCAATGAACCAATAAAAACCAGTACCATCACAATGTCTCCTTATCTGAAATAAAAATTCCACAAAGCCCCAAGTGCAAACAACAAGTTAATCGCACCAATCCCAGGCTCGCCCCCCAAAAAGAAACCAATGGAGATGAGAAATGCGCCAAAGGTAATCCAAGCATTTGTTACTGTGGTGAACATCACATTGCCCTCCTATTCAGTCGTCATTCATACAACGGATACTTCGCGCACATGTCATTGACCATGCCGCGAATCTTGTCCGCGCTGCCGTCGAAGTCCGTGGCAGTCAGATACACACACTCGGCGATGATGTCCATCTCCGCTTCCTTGAAGCCGCGGGTGGTCACAGCAGGCGTGCCCAGGCGAACACCGCTGGTGACGAACGGGCTTTGCGGGTCATCCGGAACGGTGGACTTGCTCACCGTGATGTACACTTCGTCCAGTCGGCGCGACATTTCTTTGCCGGTGAGGTCAAACTTGCGCAGGTCGAGGATCATCAAGTGGTTGTCTGTGCCGCCCGAAATCAGCGGCATGCCGCGCTTGAGCAAGCCATTGGCAAGGGCTTGCGCGTTGAGGATAATCTGCTGTTGATATGCCTTGAACTCGGGTTGCAGGGCTTCGCCGAAGCTCACGGCTTTCGCGGCAATCACGTGCATGAGCGGCCCGCCTTGGTTGCCGGGGAATACCGCGCGGTCGATGGCACGCGCCATGGCTTCGCCGCACAGAATCAGCCCGCCGCGTGGTCCGCGCAGAGTTTTGTGCGTGGTGGAGGTCGTCACGTCGGCATGTGGAATGGGCGAGGGGTGCAATCCCGCTGCGACCAAGCCCGCGATGTGCGCCATGTCTACCATGAAGTATGCACCCACGGCTTTCGCGATAGCACCCATGCGCTCAAAGTCGATGGTGCGGGCATAGGCCGAGGCGCCTGCTACGATAAGCTTAGGCTTAACGGTAGCCGCTTGAGCTTCAAGCGCTGCGTAGTCAATGAATCCATCTTCGCCCACGCCATAGGGCACGAACTTATAGAGAATGCCGCTTTGGTTCACGGGCGAGCCATGGGTGAGGTGCCCGCCGTGGTCAAGGTTCATGCCCATCACGGTGTCGCCGGGCTGCAGCAGCGCGGAATACACCGCCATGTTGGCTTGCGCGCCGCTGTGGGGTTGCACGTTGGCATGTTCTGCGCCGAAGAGCTCCTTCGCGCGGTCAATGGCGATACGCTCCACGTCGTCCACGTGCTCGCAGCCGCCGTAGTAGCGTTTTGCGGGGTAGCCCTCGGCGTACTTGTTCGTCAGCACGCTGCCCATGGCGGCCATGACCGCGGGGGTGACGAGGTTTTCGCTGGCGATGAGCTCGATGTTGCGCTTTTGGCGCACGAGTTCTTTTTGCATGGCGGTGCCCACGGCGGGGTCGGCGGCGTTGACAAAGCCGATGGTGTCGATGAGATTGTTGAACATGGTTATTTTCTCCTAATACAATTATTTACAAGTTTATAAGCTATTGATCGCGTTGGTGACTAGACGAATGATTAACCAAGCAACAAAGCCCAGCACCGCCGCAACCAGCGCAATACCCACAACGGTTCCCAATATTACAGGCAATCTTTCGGACAGCGAAACGCGCGGCTCATCTACCGTAAAATTAAAGCTATATCCGCCTTGTCCCGTTATAACGTTCATGTAGAGAATGTATTCGCCGGCAGGCAACTGTACCGCCCGCATCGTGCTACTGGGAAACATCGAAAACTCATGCAGCACTTGTCTGCGCGAGTTTTGAATCACAACATCCACACGGCTGGAACGCACGTTAGATATGGAAAACCAGCCATCTTCCGTCATGGTAACGAAAAATCGATCCAGATTGTTTCGGTCGCTAGTGAAAATCGCAGGCCCTATTCTCTCGTTGTTCCATGCCAATGCCGTCACGTTGCCCACACCCAGTAATAGCGCGAACACCAGCAAAATCGCAAGCAGTTTTTTCATCTGTATCTCCCTCTTTTCTTATGTGTTGTATTAATCCATCGCGGAAAACGTAATATAAGCTGCAACCGCAATCACCGCCACCACCACAACTCCAGCGATAACATTGGAGACGGTTCTCCCCCAGCGTTGCCAAAATGTAGGGGATGGCCCTTCCGTGCGAGAAATGCGAAGCTCATAGTACCCACTGCCAGAAACAAACACGGAATAACTCCCAGCAGACAAGAACACAACAGCGGTTCGCTGAAAACGCCCTAGATTAAACTCGTGCACCGTTTGCTCGTGGGCAAGCGACACAATTCTAACGCGCCCCATCGAACCATAAATCCATTCAAACTGGTGCCAACCGTCTTCTTCTATCTCAAGTTGATGCCAGCCGCCCAGCCCAAAAGAACGGCCAATCGCCGCCCCACTTGCCGCCGAGGCGCTCACCCCGCCCACGCCAAACAGCAGCGCAAACACCAGCACAATGCTAAGACATTTTTTCATCCCAGATCCTCCTTGATGTTATACTCAATAGTATAACACATTTTGGCGCGCTGCGCAAGGGGAAAATGAAAAAGCCCCCTCAAATGAGGGGGAGATGTGTTGGTCAGCTAGTGAGCACAAAAAACGCCACCACTGCCGAAACCGCGGCAAGCACCACGCCTGCCAGCACCCACCACAGCCAGCCCGGTAGCGACCGCGACGGCGGCTCGGGGCGATCAACGTTGCTGTTGAGTGCCTCTGCCTGCGCTTCGCATTGTAGTTCGACCACCGGTTGTTGTGCCATGACACTCACTGTGCCCAAGCCAAACAGCAGCGCCGCCACCAACAAGATGCTAAGAATTTTTTTCATGCGAGAGTCCTCCTTATTATAAATTTTGTGTTAATGATTCATGCCCAGCCACCACAGCGTTGCAAACAAGCCGCCTGCAATCACCACTGCAATGGCAATGCCCAGCAACAGCGGGCCAATCGCGGCCACGAAGTTCTGCCACCATGTGGGCACTTGCGTGATGGTTACGCTGTGGTCGCCAACGGTAGTGCGAAAAGGAACAAGCACCACGGTATACTCGCCTGCCTGCAGGTGCAACCCGAATGTTTGGTTGCCTGTTTCCCACATGGACACCCCACCACCCAGTTCGCCATCTTGGGTGAACACATGCAAATCAAAGTCGCCGCTATTCCAAGTGAACACAAACTCGCGGCTTTCCTCCACCACCCAAGCAAACCAGCCCGTTTCATCCGGTTCAACCACCAGCGGTTGACCGAGCACCACGCGCTCAAGCTCATCAAACGGCGGCATCGCCGAAGCCCCCACTGCGCCGACGCTCAACAACAGCAAAAGCACCAGCAAAACACTCAAACCTTTTTTCATCGCGACATCCTCCTTCTAATACCCGGAATGGGATTCACTCGTCCAACAAAGCCCAGCGCGCTAATGCCCGCCGTGCCCACACGCAACAAGGGGTTGTGGCGACCGGTGCGCACCACCACCACGTCTTGGTCGTGGTAAATCGAAATAATACTGCCGCCCAAACCCATGGCGCTGACGAATGTGCCAAACTCATTTTCGCTGCCCCAAAACAGATAGCCATAGGGCAAGATGAACGTTTCCATGCGCGGCTTAGATTCCGCAACCCAGTTCGCAGGGAGAATTTGCTGCCCCTCCCACACACCATGTTGCAGGTGCAGCACGCCAAAGCGCATCATGTCGCGCGGGCTAAGGTGCAAGCCAAAGCCGCCCATGGGGCTGCCGTCCCAGGTGGTGTCCCAGTAAACGGAGATCATGCCGAGCGGGTCGAACAGGTGCTCGCGCGCAAAGTCAAGCAAATTGCGACCGGTGGCGCGCTGCAGCAGACCAACGAGGGTTTGCGGTGTAGCGCCCGAGCAATAGCGAAATTCCTCGCCGGGTGCGCTAAGCTGCGGCGACTCAAACGATGCCAAGCCGGAATCCCGCAAGTTGAAGATGCCGTTCATGCTGCCACGGTCCATCATGCCGGGCATGCCGCTGGTCATGGTGAGCAGATGCTCGATGGTCATGTCGCGCTTGGATTCATCGCCGGGCGCAATGCGGGCTTCGGGGAAAAAGTCAATGACCAGCTGGTCAACGCTTTCGATGTATCCGTGGTGCAGGGCGATGCCGGTGAGCGCGCCCAACACCGATTTGGTGACGGAATATGTGGCTTGCCTGCGGTTGCGGTGATGCGTGCATCGGCTGTGGGATTCATACACCACACGGCCGTTGTGCCAAACCATGAACGTGCCGGTTTCGCCGCCGCCGACGAACATTTCGCCCCAAGCGTATTGCTCGCGCAGCAGGTCAAGGCAGATTTCGTTGGGTTGTGCCGCCGACGCAAGCACGCCGCTGCTCAACAACAGCGCCGCCGCCAGCAGCACGCTAAGATATTTTTTCATGGGCGCGATGCCCTCCTTTGAGATGCAATCAATATGTGCAAAATGCCCTCCTCAAGCGAGAAAGGCATGCGTATGTCCTATTTAGCTAAACAAACCGGCAATCCAGCCGAACGCAGCAACGAACCAGCCGCCAATCGTGCCGAGCACATTGCCAACCGTGCGCAGCACATCCAGCACAGTAGGGATGGCATCGATCACACCAGTAACGGGGTAGGCGATGTCACGCAGGGTGCTCAGCGGGTTGAGAAAAAAGTCAATCAGTCTGCGCCACCAGCTGGCGGTTAGCTCGGGGTCGGGGTCTACGTCCGGGTAAGGGTCATGGCGGTCTTCGTCTGGCCACGGGTCGCAGTCGCAGTACACACCACAATAGTAGTCGTCGCACTCGCAGGTGTTGGTGGAGCAAAATTCGCCGGGGGTGCAACAGGTTACGCCATGGTAGTTCGCCATGGCTACCACCGTGCCGAGCCCTGCCAGCAGGCTAAACGTCAAGAGGATCGCAAGCAGTTTTTTCATGTGAGTTCTCCTTCGTGTTTATCGGATGTTCATTCTTTTCGTCAATTGTTAGCAGCACCCGCGTGCCAAGGGGACCGGTGCCAAAGAATACAGCGGACCGTAGTCTGACTGGTTTTGATCGATGGCGTAAACATGCGTATGACCATTTGCGTCGTCAAAGATGATGCCGTTCCACGGCAGCGTGCCCATGCTGACAAAGTAGTGAATTGCCAGCGATTCGTCTGCGGTGAGCGCGTCGGTGATGGGGAACGTTTCCTCAATGTTGAACACGATTTGCTCGTGCTCAACGTCGTTGCTCAAGAACACCACGGCCAAGTTATACAGCGTCTGCTGCGTCTGCACCAGCAGAACATCCGGCCAAAGCTCTGCAAAGTCGATGTCGCTGTGGGCAGAAATGTCGAAATCATGCGTTGGTTCAAACTCTCCGCTTAGGATGGCAAGGTGCAGACCAACGTCCACAGGTCCGCCCTGGGGCTGGGTTACCTCAACATCAATTTCTGGTGTGGTGGGATACACGGTTTCGCCGTTTCCATTTGCCGCGCAAGCGAACATGACCACCGCCAGCACCGCTGCCATGAGAATAATCAGTGCTTTTTTCATGAAAACCCTCCTCAACTTAGGTGTAGTCACTGTTAGTATACCACAAACTCGCCACGCAGTCAAGAAAAATCTGCAAATCGTTAACCAAATGGCAACGATTCGCAGAAAACGTGTGTTTAGGTTTTTGCTATTGCGCGGTGTAGTTGGCGATGAAGCGGTTCACGTCCGCGATCATGCGGCGCGCCGAGCTGATGCCGCCCACCACGGTGTACCACTCTGCCATGGGCAGACCGGCGTAGATGTGACCGTTTTCATACGCGGCGGTGCGTTGAATCATCGGGTCGTTCATGAAGGCTTGTGCGCCTGCGCCGTTGCCGGTTTCCGGCTCGGTGCGGTCAAGCAAGAAGATAACATCCGGGTTGTGCGCCAGCAGGAACTCGGCGCGGGCATCCATGCCGTGTTGGTCGGTCAGCGCGGCGATGTCGAGCTCCAGGGGATTGAAGCCGAACTCGTCAAAGAAGAAGCCTTTGCGGCTGTTGGCCAAGAACACCGAAAAGCTATCCGGCGTGGTCATCATCACAAACACAGCTTCCATGTCGCTGGCGGAGGTGATGGCGGCGATTTCAGCCATTTCTGTTTCGACTTCATTGATCAGCGAGGCGAACAGCGGCGCGGTGTCGGGCCAGATTTGGCCGAGCACGTTGGCGTTGAAGCGCATGTCGTTGAGCAGGTCAGCTTCTTGCACGTGAATGGTGAGGCGGATGAAGGTGGTGTCGGCATAGCGCTCTTCGGTGTCGGCACGGAATTGCGCGTTGTCTTCCGGGCTCAAGCGGTCGCCGGCGGCGTTCATGCCGAAGGAGCGCGCGCCCAAAATCACCAGCTCCGGCGTCACGATGTCCAGCACGTCCCAGTCCACATAGAACAGCGTGCCGCCGTTGATGACGTTGATTTCGCCCGCGCCGCGCAGCTCATACTGCTCGCGATACCAGCTGAGGATGTCGGGCAAACCTGCGGGGTTAGGGATGATCAGGGTTTCGATGCCGGTGTTTTCAAAGCCTACGTTATACAGCATGTCGAGAATGCCGTTGTCGTAGATGGCGACCACGCTGGGGTTTTGGCGCAGCTCCACGGTCAAGTCGTTGAAGTCCGTGACTTCGATGACGTCACGCGTGCGCGCAACTGCTGCGGGTACGGTCGGGTCTTGGGTTTGCGGGTCATTGTCGTTTGCGCCACCGCAAGCCACAAACAATGCGATTACGCCAGCAATCAATACCAGCGCGAGAACAACGCCTAACATGCGTTTTTTCATGGGGGATGCCTCCTAAAAATAAAAATGTATTTATGATAAAGTGCACGCGGGCACCATTATCCACAGAATTTGCATGACGAAGCCTCGTCATGGTCGTAATACAAGCTCACCTGCTTGCCGTCGTGGTCGATGATGTGGAACTTGTGCTCAAACACAGGGTTGAGCACTTGCGGGGTCACCACCTCGCGCGGCGGTCCTTCCTTGGCGATAATGCCATCCTGCATCGCCACGATGTGGTCTGCATAGGCCGAAGCAAAGTTGATGTCGTGCAGCACAACGATCACGGTTTTGCCCAGCTCGCTCACCAGGCGTTGCACGTTCTTCATCATCTCCACCGAGTAGCGGATGTCGAGGTTATTCAGCGGCTCGTCGAGGAAGATATACGGCGTGTCTTGCGCCAAAATCATGGCGATGAACGCCCGCTGGCGCTGCCCGCCGGAAATTTCGTCCAGATACTTCCCCGCCATGTCACCCATGTTCAGGTAATCCAGTGCCTCGGCGACTTTGCGCTTGTCTTCATCGCCCAGCCTGCCGCCGCAGTGCGGAAAGCGCCCGAACTCCACGAGGTCGTTCACGGTGATGCGAATCGCCAGCTGCTGGCTTTGCTTGAGAAACGCGATTTGTTTCGCCAGTTCGCTGGATTTCATCTTGCGGATGTCTTGCCCGTGCAGCAGCACTTGACCGCTTTGCGCAGGCACAAGGTTGGTCATCACGCTCAACAGCGTGGACTTGCCCGCGCCGTTCGCCCCGATGAGCGCGGTGATTTCGTGTTCCCGCACGGTGAGGCTCACATCCTTGAGGATTTCCTTGCCGCGGCTGTAAGACTGCGTGATGTTTTGCACTTCTATCATACGCGGTTCTCCTTCAATATCAAGTAGAAAATATAGCTGCAGCCCACCAAATTGATAATCGCCGTCACGGGGATCGCCCCGCGGATGAGCTCCATCACGCCTTGCCCTGCCACCAGCGCAAAGGCTGCAACCATCGCCGAGCAAATGAACAGCGGCATGTGTTTGTAGGTCTTGAGCAGCTCGCGGGCGGCGTTCACCGCCAGCAACCCCAAGAAGGTCAGCGAACCAATCAGTGCGGTGGCAACGCTCATGCCCACGGCGATGAGAACAAGGTTGATGTTCAGCTCTTTCTCATACGCCAGCCCCAAGCCTTTCGCTTGCTGCGGACCGAGGCTCATCACGTTGAACTTGCGATGCCGCATCAGCGTCAGCGCCACCACCACCGCCATGATGGGCAGCACATACCACACTAAGTCGGCACTGATGTTGTTGATGTTCACGCTCGTGGCCGCCTGCACCTGAAAGAACTCGCTTTGGTTCATGATAATTTGCAGATATCGCGTGCCGCTGCTGATGATTCCGCTGAGCACCAGCCCAAACATCAGCAAAAACACAATGTTGTTGCGGCTTGAGCGCAAAATAAAGCCAAACATGAAAAACGAGATGGCAATCATCACCCCGGCGCTCACCAGAAAGTTCACCAAGGGGTTAGCGAACAGCACATGCGATGCTCCAAAGATGAACACCAGCGCCGTTTGCGTGCCCACAAACACCGAGTCAAAGCCAATCATCGACGGCGTGAGCACCCGGCTTTGCGTGATGGTTTGGAACGAAAGGCTCACCACCGCCAGCACCACTGCCGACGCAACCATCGCCACCAGATGCGGAATCGCACGCGCGAGGATGTTCGAGAACGCATCCGGCGAAACGGGAATGCCCAAGTTGATAATCGGCAGCATTTTCGCCCACGTGCGCGAGTAGAGATACAACGCCATGGCCGCCACCAGCAACACCGCTAGCACCACGAACACCGTGACGCTGCGCTTTTTGCTGCCCGCAGCTTGCGTGCTTGCGCTGCCCGGTCCGGCAAAGGACAAAAACTTAAGCCACAGTTGCTTTGGCTTTGCGCCTGCAAAGTTTTCCGCCATACATCCCCCTTAATAGATACACCATAAACACCACACCGCCAACCACGCTGATGGTCACGCTCACGTTCATCTCAAACGGGAACAACACCAAACGGCTGATGATATCACACAGCAACACAAACACCGCGCCAAACAGCATCAAGTCCACGATGGACTTCTTGAGGTTGTCGCCATAGAACGACGTTGCCATGTTGGGAATAATCAGCCCGATAAACGGCAGCGGCCCCACCGCAACAAATGTGGACGCGCTAATCAGCGCAACAATCACCAGCGCCAGGGCAACCACCATGTTGTAGTTCACGCCCAGGTTTTTGGCAAAATCCGCGCCAAGACCAATGATGCTGAAGCGCGTGGCGAAAATCACCGCCAGCAACAGCGGGGGCAGAACAAGCCAAACAAAACCAAAGTTACCAAGCCGCGCAAAGCTGCCCATGTAGATTTGCTGCAAGAACTCCATTGCGCCAACCTCAGCGAACCAGAACGACACCGCCGTGGACAGCGCCAGAATGAGCCCGCCATACATCATGCCCAGCAGCGGGATGTAGACCACCTCGCGAATCTTCAGGCGGTTAATCACCGCCGTGAACAGCAGGGTGGACAACAACGCGAACGCGAACGCCACTAGGGTTTGCACCCAGCCGGATTGTTGGTTGAGAAACACGAACGTCAGCAGCGAACCAAACGCCGCGGCATCAATCGTGCCGGCTGTGGTGGGCG
>WQRM01000052.1 GCA_009786735.1 Oscillospiraceae bacterium
CGCGGACCGGGCAGCGAAATCATGCCCAACGTGGTGGGGCGCGACGTGGCCCAAGTGCGCCAAGAGCTGGAGGCACTGGGCTTTGTGGTAGACATCGGCACGCCCGTTGCCAACGATAATCCCGACCGCACCAACACCGTGGAGCATGTGTCGCTGACAGAAGGTCAGCCGCACCTGCGTGGCAGCCGTGTGCTACTGCGGGTTTGGGGCGAGGTGGGGTAGGAAAGGAGCAAGCGATGTACACAGTAAGGGGCATCTATGACGGTGCTAATTTCAAGCCCATGCAACCGATATCGGTTGAAGGACAGCATGAAGTGATTATCACGTTTGTTAAACCATTGTCGGTTGAGCAGCCGCCCAAGCGCCCAATATCGGAATTGCGAGGTTTTTTAAAGGGGAAGGTGTGGATGGCAGACGACTTTAACGCACCGCTAGAGGAATTGCGGGAGTATATGGAATGAATATCTTGCTTGATACGCATGCCCTCATTTGGTATGTAGAAAATTCTGTGCACATGCCCAAAGGTATTGTAAATCTTATTGAAGATCCAGAGAACAATAAGTTTGTTTGTGCGATTTCCTTGTGGGAAATTGCGATTAAAACGAATCTCAACAAACTGGGGATGAGTCTGTCGCTTGATGAATTAATAGATGAAATTTCGGGCTACGACCTAACCGTTCTGCCGATAGAAGGCGAGCACCTAAAAGGTATTGCAAAGCTGCCGTTCATTCACAAAGACCCGTTTGACCGACTGATTGTTGCAACGGCTATTGCTGAAGAATTGACGATTATCACCGCAGACGAAAACATGCAAAAATATGATGTATCGTGGCTTTGGTGAATCTTTAACTATTACACAGGAGGAAAGCGCATGATCAAAAAACTCGTCACCGGGGCAGCAGTGATTGCCGGCGGCTATGCCGTGGGGCGCTGGCTGGGCAACGCCGCCAAGGAACGTCGCATTGAGCAACTGCCCACCGATGCAAAACAGCTAACCAACATGGTTAAGTTTAATCTTGACTTGGGAGAAGAGGACTACAACAACGGTGTAGCCCTCACGCCGCCCATGGGCTGGAGCAGCTGGAACACCTTCCGCAACCGCATTAGCGAGCAGCTGATTGTGGAAACCGCTCAAGCGATGAAAACCGCCGGGCTCGTGGATGCAGGCTACACTTATGTCAACGTGGACGACTGCTGGCAATCGTCACAACGTGATGCCAACGGTCGCCTGCAGCCGGACTTCGTTACCTTCCCGTCGGGCATTCCTGCGCTGGCGCAGCGCGTGAACGCCATGGGGCTCAAGCTGGGGATGTACAGCTCCAACGGCACGCTCACTTGCGAGGATTTGCCCGCCAGCCTCGGACATGAAGACGAAGACGCGCGCACCCTAGCCGAGTGGGGCGTAGAATACTTTAAGTATGATTTTTGCCACCACAAGTGGCTGCCGTTCCGTGCGCCGTGCATTGAGAAAATCGCGGTGTCGGCGCTGGGCAGCGGGCAAGAGATATTCTATCCCGCCGAAAGTGGCGTGTTGGAGGGCAAAGCGTGCATCGTCACGGACGAAAAGATGGAAAGCGGCGTTTATGTCGGCGGGTTGAGCTATGCCGCCGGTAGCGTGACCTTCCCCAACATTTTCGCTGAAGAAGATGGCGCGCACTCGCTCACGCTGTGCATTCGCAAAAAAAGCCACAGCGAGAAATTCGCGGTGATTGAAGTCAATGGCGAGTTCGCCTGCGACACCATTGTGCCGCCCACTTGGGCAGTGACCAAAGAGGGGCGTCACCAGTTGATTGTGAACCTGCGCAAAGGCAACAACTCCATCAAGATTCACAATCCGATTTCGTCGCGCTTTGATTCCGCGGCGTATCAATACGCCAAAATGGGGCGCGCGCTGAAAAAAGCCACGGCGGACTATGCCGCTGCGGCTGGCGTGGAAGAGAAGAAGATGGTTTACTCCATCTGCGAGTGGGGGTTGAATCTGCCCTGGAAGTGGGGTCGCCGCGCAGGCAATCTGTGGCGCACCACGCCGGACATCAAGCCCTATTGGCAGTGGATTATGGCGATTTATGAAGTCAACGTGCGGCTGCACAAGCATGCGGGTCCCGGCCACTGGAACGACCCCGACATGCTGGAAGTGGGCAACGGCGGGCTGAACTTTGAGGAAAACCGCTCGCACTTCAGCCTGTGGTGTATGATGGCCGCGCCGCTGATTCTTGGCAACGATTTGCGCAAGTTCATCAAGCCGGATGGTACGGTGGACTGCAAAAACGCCACGCTGCAAATCGTGACGAACAAAGACATGATTGCCGTCAACCAAGATCCCCTCGGCGTGCAGGCACAGCGCGTGGAAACCAGCATGACGCACGACGTGCTCGTTAAGCCCTTGCAGGGCGGCGATGTGGCGGTTTGCTGCTTCAACAAAAGCGGCGAAACCAAGTCCTTCAGCCTGCGCCTCAATGCGATTGCCAACAAAGATTTTGTTGAGCTGCCCTTTGCCGAAAGCTACCAAGTGACTGACCTGTGGAGCAAGCGCAGCGCCGTGATTGAAGATGAGCTGCGCTGCAATGTTGCGCCGCACGGCGTGAAAGTATATCGCATTGCGGCAGAAAAATAAGAAATAATAATGCAGAATGCAGAAATATTTCGCCGCATAAAGTTAGATAGGAATTATCGCGCAGAATTTATTATTTCTGCATTCCCATTTCTTATTTAACCGGAGGGCTATTATGCAATGCTGTATCACTGAACTGCGCAACAAAGACGTGGTGAACAAATCCACCGGCGCGCGTCTGGGCTGCGTGATGGACATCCAAATTGACACCTGCAAAGGTTGCGTGGTGGCGTTGGTGGTCATCGGTCGCAGCAAAGGTTCGGGTCTGTTTGGTCGCGACGAAGTGCTGGTGCGCTGGGAAGACATTGACGTGATTGGTGACGATATTATTTTGGTGAACAACTGCGTGTATACACGCCCGGAGTCTACCTCACGCCGTCGCGGTGCGATGGATGGATTGTTCCGATAAAAAAGGAGAAGCGTATGATTAAGAACGATTTTGATGGCAAACGGGCGTTGGTGGTCATCAACCCCATTTCGGGCAAGCGCACCACCAATCAACAGCTGTTTGACATCACTGACTTGTTCAGCACGCAAGGCTTGGAAACCACGGTCTACACCACCCGCTGCCGCCACGACGCGAGAGATCTGGTGGCAAAACGCGGCGCAGACTTTGACATCATCGTCTGCCGCGGAGGTGACGGCACCTTCAACGAACTGGTCAACGGCGTGATGCAGCTGGAAACACAGCCCCTGTTGGGCTACATNCCCGCCGGCAGCACCAACGACCTCGCCCGCACGCTGCGTATTCCCATCAACAACAACGCCGAAGCCATTGATGTTATCCTCAATGGTCAGCCGTTGTATAACGACGTGGGCAGGTTCAATGGCGGTGACTACTTTAGCTACATCGTGTCCTGCGGCGCGTTCATTGACATTTCGTTCAACACCCCGCAAAAGCAAAAAAACCGCTGGGGTCGCATGGCGTATTTCGCGCAGGCACCGGCAGCCATTCGCGGCATCAAGCCCATTGCGATGCACATCACCACCGCCGAAGGTGAGGAAATTGAGGGCACTTTCGCGTTTTGCTCCATCACCAATTCGTCGTCCATTGGCGGGGCGCTCAAGCTGCCGCGCCGCTTGGTTGGGCTTAACGACGGCAAGTTTGAGCTGCTGTTGGCACACTATCCGAAGAACTTCGCGGAGCTCACTACCATGTTTAGTCGTGCTGCGTTTTTGCAGGACTACAAGCAGCCGGGTCTCACGTTGCTGCACACCAGCCGCGCGGAGTTCAAGCTGACCGAGCCCACCACATGGACAGTGGATGGCGAAAATGGCGGCGAGCACGACCACGTGGTGGTGGAGAACGTGCACAACGCGATTCAGATATTCCGCAGATAGCGTGTAGGGACGCACCCCAGTGCGTCCCGTGTTTTCATCAAAACTTGTGGGTCGCGCAGGGGCGCGCTCCCTACGACACCCCATAAAAGGAGAAAACCATGGCCGTATTACAATACAAATGCCCAAATTGCACCGGCGGCATCGAGTTTGACCAGTCGCTGCAAAAAATGCTGTGCCCGTTTTGCCAAACCGAGTTCGAGGCAACGGCGCTCGAAGAGTTCAACGCCGTGGAGGAAGCCCCGCAACATACCGAGTGGCTGCAGTCCGGCGGCGAAGAGTGGAACGACAGCGACCTGCAGGGTTTCACTTGTCCGTCTTGCGCGGGCGAGCTGCTGGGCGATGCCAAAACCGCATCCACCCGCTGCCCATACTGCGGCAACCCGACCGTGCTGCCCGCACGGCTCAGCGGCGTGTTCAAGCCGGACTGCATCATCCCCTTCAAGCTCGATAACGCTGCGGCGAAGACCGCGTTTGCCGAGAAGCTCAAGGGAAAAAAACTGCTGCCCAAGCAGTTCGCTGACCAAAGCGTGCTGGAGGAAATCGTGGGCAGCTATGTGCCGTTTTGGCTGTTTGACTGCCAAGCCAAAGCAAACGGCACGTGGCGCGCTACGCGCGTGAAAACGTGGAGCGATCGCCGCTTTCACTACACAAAAACCGACCATTTTCAGCTGCGGCGTGCCGGTGATGCCGCGTTCACGCAGATTCCCGTGGACGCCTGCAGCAAGATGGACAGCAACTATATGGACGCCATTGAGCCCTTTGACCACAGCGGCATTCAGCCGTTTCAGATGACGTTTTTGTCAGGCTACTTGGCGGATATGTACGACGTGACGGCCGAGCAGTGTCGCCCGCGCATTGAGAGCCGCTGCGGCGAAAGCATGGAGCAAGCCCTCACCGGCGCGCAAGGTGGACGCGGCGGCTACAACAGCGTGCGCAAAGAAAGCAGCCAAGCATGGCTCACGCAGGCCAAGGCGAGTTACGCGCTGATGCCCGTGTGGAATCTCAACGCCAAATTTGAAGGGCAGAACTACCGCTTTGCGATGAACGGTCAAACCGGCAAGTTCGTGGGTCAGCTGCCTGTGTGCAAAAAACGCAGCGCCGCGTGGTGGTTTGGCTTGTTCGGCGGCATTTCGGTGGCGATGATATTGATTTTCGCGCTGCTGTTTGGCGGGCTGAACATATTCTGGTCACTGGTTGGGCTGGGCATTGGCGTGTTCACGGCGAGCGCTGTGGTGAGCGCCTTCAAAAAGCAGATGAACACGGCGTTGCCGCAAAAGGCTGCCTGCAACTACATGGGCAATTTCCGCATCACGAAAAACCAAGATACATTCCTGTTCAGCAACACGCAGCGTGTGCGGGTTAACCAAGGCGCTACGGTGGTCGCTGCAGGTGCAGCGGGCGGTGCTATGGCGCGCGGCATGTCCCGTCCGTCAAGCGGTAGCTTCAAAGGCGGCGGATCGTCGTTTAAGGGTGGCGGCGGTGGCCGCAGACGGTGATGTTCGCGTCAAAACAATGATTTTTATGCGCCTATCTTAACGCACAGCGAAGCGACGGAGCCTCACCGCAGGTGAAAAAAACCGGGTAGCAGTATTTCCTGCTACCCGTTCTTTTTTTTACGTCCTTTATGTTTTACATCGCCGAAACAGGCGAGCTGTCGGTGTGTTTGGGGGCTTTTGCTTTGCCGCGGGTCAACTGCAGGCCGCAGTCAATCAAGAACCACGCGCTCAGCGCAAGCATCAGCCAGGCGCCCACGCCCAAGCTTTGCGGAATCGCCGCAGCATTGGTGTAAATCGTAGTGATTTGGTGGGTGAGTGCATTGCTGGCAGAATACAGCAGCATGCACAGCGAAACCACTTGCACGGCTGCCGCAACGGTCAGCACCGTTTTGGTGTAGCGCGAGAAGTCTTGCATAAAGCGGTCAAATGCCCAGATGGCTGCGATGGTCAGCGGGGCGAGCACAAAGCGCAGCACCGCCGAAAATGAAAGTTGATAAACGCTGATGTTCATCCCCAGCCACGATGCAGTTGCCATGGGCAAGATGCCCAGCAGCAGGGTGGCGATTGCCAGCACAAGCGGAAACCACTTGCGTTGCTTGCCATACCAAGCTAGTGCGGGAGCGGTATACCTTTTTGCCGCATCAAGTTGTCGAACCATTCGTGTTCCTCCTTGTTGTTGTGCTTGGCCAGCACGTTGTCGAGCATGGCCAGCAAACTGTCGTCGTCATCGTCAATTAGGTCGTATAAGTCGCCTTGTTCAACGTCTGTGTGTTTACCTGGTGTTGCAAGCCAATCGTCTTGCGGTGCTTCGTCGGTGGGATACTCCGGCAGGGCAAGCGGCACGGTGTTGTTGCGTTTGCGGCGAAGGATTGTTACCAGTGCAACCAAGCCAATCGCCAGCAACAGCAGCACGCCAGCCGGTAACACAACGAACAACAGAATCCCACTTGCGCTGCCCAGTTGAATGGTATTGGAATACCACACCACGCGATAGCGGAAGTTGTACTGCGTCACCGGGGCGGCATCGGGCATGGTGATGGAAGGGTTGTCGCCCTGCGTGATGACTTGGTAGGTCTCGCGCTGCACAATGCGGTGGGTGTTGAGGATGGGGTCACCATTGCCGCTGATGTTGAAGGTGATGATGTCGCGGTATTCCAGATCCGCAAAGGGCGTTACGCGACCGATCACCAGTGCGCCGACCTCGATGGTGGGATACATGGAATCGCTGACCACAATGTAGGGTCGGAAGCCGTACCAGGTATTTTGGAAACTCGGATTAACTGCCCCCAAGAATGCCGGCACGATACCCAGACCCAACGCCAACACCAAGAGAACCAACAGGATATTCAAAATCCAATTGCTTTTTCGTCCGTTCATTTCCAACTTCTCTTTTTCACGTGAGCGACCGACCTAAGACGGTCGCCACTAAACATCATTTACAGTCCTGTTTTATCGCGCATCATATGCGGCTTGCGTCGCGGCGATAATATCTTGCAGGCCAAGGTTGTTGAGCTCGGCAACGAAGTCGTTCCAGCCATAGCTCAAGCTGCGTGCGCCGGTGACAAACTCGCGCGATGCTTGGGTGAGGTATTGCGAAACACCTTGCACGTTCAAGCCGCTGAAGTCTGCGGTTTGCAGCACAATTTGCGGCAGCGCGAACCTTGCGCTGTTGAGACCAACGGGGACTTCATAAACTTCGCGGGTCACCGCGTTGAGATAACCTTGCCAGTTTGCGGCGGTCGCCAAGCTCGTGCCTTGTTCGGGCGCTTGTTGTTGCATTTGCAGGCGAGCGTCCATCCAGAAGGGCACTGCGCCGGGGAATTGACCGTAGAAGTCAAGACCATTGAAGCCGCTGTCTGCTGGCTGCCAAGTGGCTGCTTGCCCGCTGCCCATGGAAAGCGCATTGGCGTCTGCGGCGCTCCAGCCGGTGTCTTGCGTGCCAAACAGCACGGTTTTCGTGCCTTCTTCGCTCAGCAGGGCATCGCCAAACTGCAGCGCAAGCATGTGGCGCTCGTTGCCGATGCGTGCGGGAATCATCAGTCCGCCCAGTTGGATTTCGCTCGGGCGTGCCAAGGTGGAACGATGACCGTTGTTGTTCAGCGGGGGCAGGGGATCCCAGGATGCAGCGCGGTCGGCGTCGTTGAACAGGGCAAACAGGTTGTTGGCGAAAATCACGCCATAACGCTCGTTGCCGCGGCCGCCGGTGAAGAACACTTCGCTGCCTTGGGTGAACAGGGTGCTGTCTACCAAGCCTTCGCTGTAAATGGTGTTGAGCATTTGCAGCGCTTGGCGGAACTCGGGTTGGGTTACGCCTGCATACACTTGACCGTCGCGCACGTTGAGGAAGTTGCTGAACTCGCTGAGGTCAAAATCGGTGGTGACAAACGACTGGATTAAAAAGCCCAGTGTGGTTTGGTTTGCAGGGCTGCCGCCATAGGACACGCCAAGGGCGGGTACGCCGTGCTGTTGCTCCGAGAACACGCGCAGCATGTTCAGGAACTCTTGCGGGGTGTTGGGCATGCCCAGCCCAGCTTGTTGCAGCCAATCGCGGTTAACCCACGCTTTTTGCGGGAAAGACTCGCTGAAGTGGTCGCTGAGAGCCGGGAAGGATACCATGCTGCCGTTGAGCCGAAACTGCGGCAAACGATTCACATCACGGTTGATGATATATTGCAAATTTGGTGCATGATGCAGCATGTACTCAAAGTTGAGGAACGCTTGTTGTTGCATCAGCATGTCGAGTTCGTGTCCGCTCAGCCCAAGGCCGAGGTACACGTCGGGGAGGTCAGCGCCGTCGAGGGAGAGGTCGCGCATCACGTGATCCATGGGGTTGCTGCCATAGTCCGCCCATTGGATGCGCACACCAAGTTGGTTTTCCATCCAACGGGTAATGCCTTGGTTGTTCCAGACATCGATGATTTCGCTGCGCGACGCCACAATCAACGTGGGCGTGCGGCGAGTGAGCAGGAAAATTCCTGCGCCGGCGGCAATGGCTACCACCAAAACAATGGCGATGAGCGCAAGCCAAAACTTTTTGGATTTGCTTTTCATGTGGGGGTCCTCCGCTGTCTTTTTTTGTGCGGCAGGGGATACGCCGGGGAGCGCATCCCCTGCCGATTGCCGGGGAATTTCGTCGCTTTATCGCGCGATAGTATAATTATACCACTTTTGTCGAATAAAGTCAACGATTAATTTTGCTAGATGGCTTCTTTGCCGGTAACTTTGCGAGCAACCGTAATCAGACCAACCAGACTCGAGGAGCCAACCAGCATCAAGATTGCCCACAGGGCAGATGCTTCGTTGGTTTTGGGGATGTTCGAGCCGCTGCCTGAGCCGCCACCCGAACCGCCACCAGCTCCGCCGGCACCACCTTGGGACTCGTTATTGTTGGTGATGTTGACTTCAACATTAACGTTTTGGTTGTTGTCTTGGGTTTGGTTATTGTCTTGGTTCTGGTCAACGTTAACATCTTGGTCAACATTAACGTCTTGGTTGTTGTCCTGGTCAACATTAACATCTTGATTATTGTCTTGGTCAACGTTGACGTCTTGGTTCTGATCTTGGTTTTGGTCTTGATTCTGATCTTGATTCTGATCTTGGTTTTGATCTTGGTTTTGATCTTGGTTTTGGTCTTGATTCTGATCTTGGTTTTGATCTTGGTTCTGATCTTGATTCTGATCTTGGTTTTGATCTTGGTTTTGATCTTGGTTTTGATCTTGGTTCTGGTCTTGGTTCTGGTCTTGATTCTGGTCTTGGTTTACATCGTTGTTGTTTCCGCCACCAGTACCGCCGCCTTGGTTGCTGCAGTTACAACCACCTTGGTTGTTGTTGCAGCCGCTACCGCTGCCTGAGTGGTTCCAGTTCCAATTCCAGTTCCAGTTCCAGCTGCCGCATCCAGCGCCGCTACCACAGTTGTTGCCGCAATTACATCCGGTCGGAGGTCCGGGTTGGCAGTTGCAGCCGGTCGGAGGTCCGGGTTGGCAGTTGCAACCGGTCGGAGGTCCGGGTTGGCAGTTGCAGCCAGTCGGAGGTCCGGGTTGGCAGTTGCAACCGGTCGGAGGT
>WQRM01000053.1 GCA_009786735.1 Oscillospiraceae bacterium
AAAACCGTTTCCTGAGCGGCCCTCGCGCGGGCGCTTGTGCTCCGCACGCCTTCCTCACCCCTCGCGGCTCGGGGAGCTCCTTCCGGAGGAAGGAGCCTGGGGGCTTGTTTCTTACGGTTTCGCTGCCGCTCACCGCTTAATCCTTGGCTCCTTCCTTGGGAAGGAGCTGGCACGCGCCGCGCGTGACTGAGGAAGGCTCGCGGAGCGACAGGGAGAGGATTGAGGGGTGCCGTCGCAACACCGGGGTGGTCTTCCCCCATTCCCACTTAATCACTCTTGACAAACGCCGCATTTCATTATATAATAGCAGTATGAACCACACACCTCACGCCTTTTTGGGCATCGACGGCGGCGGCACCAAGACCACCGCCGTGCTTTGCAGTGCGCAGGGTGAGGTCATCGCACGCGCCGAAGCGGGCAGCCTCAACTACCGCGCCTTGGGCTACGACACCGCGCGTGCCAGCCTGCGTGACGTTTTGTCACAGCTCCCGTGTGAGCCGTCAGCCGCCTTCATCGGCAACGCAGCCCTCGCAGACCAAGCCCCGCTCGAGGAGCTGCACGCACTCACCCACGGCATCCTCAACCACATCCCCGTGGGCATGAACAGCGATCTCTACATCGCCCTTGAAGCCATGCAATGCGCAGGCGCATCTGCCGTCATCATCGCCGGCACCGGCAGCATGTGCGCCGGGCGAACCGCACCGGGCGAGCCCATCGTGCATACCGGCGGCTGGGGCTGGCTGCTGGGCGACGAAGGCAGCGGCTTCCACCTTGGCTGGGAGGGCTTGCGCGCCGCACTGCGCGGCTACGAAGGCAGCGCACCTGCGACCCAGCTCACCGCCCACGCCTGCGAATTTTACGATGCCAAGCAGCCCGAGGAACTCCTCAACACGTTCTACAACCCCAACAAACGCCACAACGAAATCGCCGCCTTCGCCCGCGTGGTCAGCGGTCTTGACGACGCCGTGGCGCAAGCCATCGTGCAGCGTTGCGCCGCCGACCTCGCGCAAACCGCCAAGGCTCTGCTGCGCAAGCTCCCCGCGAACACGCAAATCGGTCTGTGGGGTGGTTTGTTCGAGCGCCGCGAAACCTACCGCCAAGCCTTCTGCGCAGCCCTGGGTAAGCAAGCGCAGGTGCTGCCTGTTCCGCCCGCGCAAGGCGCTGCCATGGCAGCAATGCGGCTAGCCGCCTGCGGTGGGGCTTAGTCGGCTCGGACAGGTTGTGTACTGTTATACTTCGGGCGGATTCACATCCGCCCCTACATGCCGCGGCTTGATGAAAGTCAGATCGTGCCGTTTCCTGAGCGGCCCTCGCGCGGGCGCGGGGGCTGTCGCCGCGAACGAAGCCTGCGCATCGCACCACTGCGGCGCGGCGACTGGGGGTGCGGATTTCGCTGCACATTGCGGGTGACATCCACCCGTAGGGGCGGCAATCTTGCCGCCCGAACCACAAAAAACGCAGCCGTTCACCGTTTAATCCTCATTCCCCTCCGTGGAGGGGTGCGCCCGCAGGCGCGGGGTGGTTTTCGTTTCAAACAAGTTTGTGCTCCGCACGCCTTCCTCACCCCTCGCGGCTCGGGGAGCTCCTTCCAAGGGAAGGAGCCTTGGGGCTTGCTGCTTTAAGTTGAGATGTCGTTATCCTCTTAATCCTTAGCTCCTTCTTCTAGAAGGAGCTGGCACGCGCCGCGCGTGACTGAGGAAGGCTCGCGGAGCGACGCGACTCGTGACTCACGCATTCGCTGCATCAACCCGCAACCCGTAGGGGCGGATGCAAATCCGCCCCTACATGTCGCGGCTTGATGAAAGTCAGATCGTGCCGTTTCCTGAGCGGCCCTCGCGCGGGCGCGGGGGCTGTCGCCGCGAACGAAACCTGCGCATCGCACCACTGCGGCGCGGCGACTGGGGGTGCGGAGTTCGCTGGCGCCATCAAAAGCCCGGGCGAACACAGTTCGCCCCTACCCGCAACCCGTAGGGGCGGCAATCTTGCCACCCGAACCACAAACAGTCGCACAGCACCCTCACGTAGCCAGTAAAGCTAGGAGTGCCCCATGAAATCACAACAATACCTCACCCACGTCGGCGAGCTGCTCGGTCAAGCCGCCGCGTCGCAGCTGGCGACGGTCAACGCATTTGCCCGGGAAATCGCCAACACCCTGCAAGCCCGGCGGCGTGTGTTCCTGTTTGGCACAGGGCACTCGTGTTTGCTGGCGCAGGAGCTCTTCTATCGCGCAGGCGGCTTGGTGCGGCTGCAGCCCATCCTTGAGCCCGAGCTCATGCTGCACCTGTCGGCAAGCGAAAGCACGCAGCACGAGCGCAACGCCGACCTCGCCATTCCCCTGCTGGCAAAATACGGCGTGGCGGCAGGCGACTTGCTGCTCATCATCTCCAACAGCGGGCGAAATCCGCTGATTGTTGAGCTCGCCCTGCAAGCAAAATCGCGCGGCTGCACCGTGGTAGCGCTCACCAGCCTGCAGCATAGCACAAGCGGCAGCTCGCGGCACACCAGCGGGCAGCGGCTGTGCGAAATCGCCCACCTCGTGCTTGATAACCTCGGCACGCCCGGCGACGCTTGCGTTGCCTACGACGGCTTTGCGGGCATGGCGGCGGCAACTTCCACTGTCATTGGTGCAGCGTTGTTGCAGGCTGCCGCAGCGCAAGTGGTGCAGTGTTTGCTCAACGACGGCACCGAGCCCGAAGTCTTCGCCAGCAGCAACATCGACCAAGGCGATGCCATCAACGAAGCCTATCTGAACAAATACCGTGAGGAGATCCTATATTTATGAACACTTTTTTTGAACGGCGTGGCTACCTCGAAGGCTTTTACGGCACGCCGTGGAGCGACGCGCAACGCCGCGACATGATTGCCCTGATGGCCGCGCACGGCATGAACACCTATGCCTACGGCGCAAAAGATGATCCCTACCACCGCGACAAATGGGAGCAACTCTATCCCGCGCAGCAACTCGCCACGCTGCAAAGCCTCGTGCGCTATTGCCGCGAACACGGCATGGACTTTATGTATTGCCTCGCGCCGGGCTTGACCTACGACTACGCAGACGAGCGCTGTTGGGCAGCCATTCACGCCAAGTTCGCGCAAATTATCGCCTTGGGCGTGCAAAGCTTCGGTCTGTTTTTTGACGACATCCCCCCCGGTCGCGAGCGTGTGGAAGATCACCTTGCCCTCGCCTGCCGCGTGTGCGAAGCTTTCCCCGATAAATCTTTCACCATCTGCCCAATGGTCTACCATGGGCGCGGCAACGAGCCCTACATCCGCACGCTGGGGCAAGGGCTGCCCCAAAACGCCGACCTGTTCTGGACAGGTCGCAACATTTGCTCGCAATGGCTTGACGCAGAAGAAGCCCAGTTCTTCCACCAACACACCGGCAAGCAGCCGCTGTATTGGGACAATTACCCCGTGAACGACGCAGAGATGTTCCACGAAATGCACCTGGGCCCCATCGCCAACCGCGACCCCAATCTGCACCAGCACGCACGCGGCATCCTCTTCAACGGCATGGAATATTTCGAGTGCACCAAGCTTGCCTTCCTCACCTGCGCAGACTACCTGCGCGACCCGGAGCACTACGACCCCGAGCAGTCTTGGCTGCGCGCGCTCAACACCCTGTTTGGCGCAGACGATGCCGCCCGCTTTGTCTATTTTGCCGAGCAGTGCAACACCAGTTGCCTCAAGCGGCAAAACGGTCCGCGCATGCTTGAAGCCGTGGAGAGCGCAGCCACATTGTGGCGCGCAGGCGACCTCCCCGGTGCACTGACGCTGCTGCAAGACTTCCACGCAACGCTCGAAGACACCCGCGCCTTCCTCGCCGAAAGCCAGCATCCCATGATCGCCGAGCTGGGCAAGTGGATTCACAAATACAACAAATACGCCGACCTGTTTGGCTTAACCATTGCCGTGCTGCAAGGCAACGCCAGCCGCGATGCTTTGGCGGCAGCCCTGCATGAATACAACGAAATTGCCGCCGTGCTCACCGAGTTTGCGATGCGCGCGTTCGTGGAGACAGTGCTTAATGCTTAATGCTTAATGCTTCTTCTATTATTAGACTTTCGTATTGATGTGTTTTTCGCGAACCCCCTCTGTCGCTCACGCGACATCTCCCCTCTGAAGAGGGGGGCACACCCACCCCCAGCAGACGGTTTGACAGTCCCCCTCTTTAGAGGGGGAAGCCTACGCAGTAGGCAGGGGGTGCTTAATGAAGGAGAACCACATGATTAAACAAGCCGTCATTCTTGACGCAGGGCGCGGCAGCAAGCTGTGGCCGTTTGCGCAGCTGCGCAGCAAAGGGATGATCCCCGTGGGCAACCGGCCCGTGCTGCGCCACCAAGTGAACAGTCTGCGCGACGCGGGCGTGGAGCAAGTGGTCATCGTCACCGGCGCAAAGCATGCGGGGCTGGTGCGCAACCACTTTCGCAACGACGCTGACGTGGAAGTCGTTGACCCTGCCGCATCACAAGGCAGCGCGTTTTCGCTGTTCTGCGCGGACGGGCACATCAAAGGCGACTTCGTTGCCCTGCATGGCGACTGCTTCATCAGCCCCGCAGACATCGCCGCGCTGGTAAACGCCCCTGCCCTGCCCGCCGTGCTGGTGGCACCCATCAGCGGTCACCGCCGCAAGAATGACTACATCACCTGCAGCGTGGGTGATGGCAACGTCCACGCTTGCTGGGGGCATCCGCGCAACCGTGGCGAGCACTTCGCCGCAGGGTTCGCGTTCGCCAAGGCGCACATGCAGCTCATGGAGAATAACTCAGGGCTGTTCACCGCCGTGGAAGTTGGCGCAATGCCCGCGCAAGAGGGCTATGTGGAGATGAGCATCAACGACTTCATCAAAGACGGCGGCACGGTTGCTGCCATCGAAGCGAACGACCCCGTGGTGGACATCGACAAACCCTGGCATATCCTTGAGGCGAACACCGTGTGCAAAAACCTGCTCATGGCGCAGCTGACCGAAAATCAGCTGGGCGAGGGCGCAAGCATCCACCCCACGGCGTATATCGACGGCTGCGTGCAGCTGGGCGAAGGCAGCACCATCGGGCGCAACGTGACGGTGGAGGGCAAGCTCATCGTGGGCAAAAACACCAAGATCGACAACGGTGCTATCCTGCGCGGCGACAACATCCTTGGCGACAACTGCACCGTGCGCGATGGCTGCCTCATCGAAGGCAGCGTTGTCGGTCACAAGTGCTATGTAGGGCACGGCGCTGAAATGGACGGCGTGCTCTTCAACGGCGTGTATCTGTTCCACTACATGGAAATCAGCGGCGTGGTGGGCGAAAACACAGACATCGGCGCGGCCACCGTTTGCGGCACGCTGCGCTTTGATGACATGACCACCCGCCACCGCATCAACGGTCGCCTCGAAAGCGAACACCCCGGCTGCGATGCCAGCTTCATCGGCGACTACTGCCGCACGGGCGTGAATGCCATGCTCATGCCCGGCGTGAAAATGGGCGTATACAGCATCTGCGGCGCGGGGGTTATCCTGCAAGAAGACCTGCCCGACAACACCTTGGTCTACGCCGAGCAAACGCAACTCAAAAAAGCCTGGAGCCCCGAAAAATACGGCTGGTGATTGCGTTTTCCACTTTTTTGAAAAAAAGTGGAGCAAAAAACTTTAGCCGCTTCGCGGTGGATTTTGGCTTTTTTACGAAACCCCTCTGTCGCTTCGCGACATCTCCCCCACAGGGGGAGACCCTGGCGAAACTCGACCTTTCAGGTGTTGCCAAGGGCTCCCCTGTAGGGGAGCTGGCACGCCGTAAGGCGTGACTGAGGGGTTAGCATACTAAAATAGCCCAGAGATCTAATTCAACCATTGGAGGAATCCCATGCGCAAACTCATCTCGGTTCTACTGATCTGTGTGCTGGTCATCGCAGGCTTTGCCGTGGCGGCACACGCTAACCCCGCGGCGTACGTCACCTACGCGCAGTTCGGCGCGGTGGGCGACGGCGAAACCTGCGACTTCGATGCCATCATCGCCGCCCATGCCTATGCCAACGAACATGGCCTGCCCGTGCGCGTGAACGCTGGCACGTTCTACATCGGCGAGTCCGGCCGCACGGCGATCATCCAAACCAGCACCGACTGGACGGGTGCGTCGTTCATCATCAACAACACCAATGTGCCCGCGCAAGAGCGCCATGCCGCTTCCGGGCAGTTTTATCGTTATTACAACATCTTCGAGGTGCGCTCGGCGCTGCCCATCGTTGACCGCGCTGCCGAAGTTGACGCGCTGTATGTCGGCATGGAAAACGTGGGCATCACCTTTGCGCAGCCTGCGTTTATCGTCGCGCGGGACCAAACCACCCGCCACTTCACGCGGCCAGGTGCGCCCGACGGTGCGGCAATGACGGACGTGTTCATCGTGGACGAAGCCGGCAATGTGTGCGAAACCACGCCCATCGTGTGGGACTTTAGCGAAGTCACCGAGTTTTTTGTGCACCCGATTGATGCCGAAACGCTGTATATCACCGGCGGCGAATTTAACACCATTGAGGCGATGTCTGGGCGCAACGGTCCGTTTTATCGCCGTGGCATCGATTTTCAGCGCTCCAATGTGGTGTTGGACGNCTTGGTGCACAACCTCGTCAACCCCATTGTTCCCGGCGACGAAACCGGGCGTGGTTGGGGGCTTGTGCAAATCATACGAGCCTCCGGCATCACCGTGCAAAACAGCATGCTTGCCGGGCGCGTGGGCTATGATATCTTCATCGAATCTTCCGCCAACATCTTGTTCTATCACGTAGAGCAAACCAACTGCATCCACAACCGCAACTACTGGGGCATCACCGGCACACACCGCAACAAAAACATGGTGTTTGACAGCGTTGCTTTGTCCCGCATTGGCTCGCACCAAGGCGTGCACAACCTCACCATCCGCAATTCGGAAGTCGGCTGGTCGGGCATCCCCACCACCGGCAGCGGCACGTTGCTGCTGGAAAACACCACGGTGAGCTCCTTCCACTTGGTCACCCTGCGTGAGACATTTGGCTCAAGTTGGCGCGGCGAGTTCGTTATCCGCGACGTGGTTTTTCGCCCCACGAACACCACTGACGTCGCGCTCTTTCGCATTGACAACAACGGGCGTAACCACTTCGGCTTTCAAGCCGCGCTGCCCACGACGGTCTGCATC
This sequence comes from Oscillospiraceae bacterium, assembly GCA_009786735.1. GTDB lineage: Bacteria > Bacillota > Clostridia > Oscillospirales > Acutalibacteraceae > WRMQ01. The sequence goes on from WQRM01000053.1 coordinate 7,149, forward strand.
AACGGCTTGGTGATTGACGACGCACACCTGCGCACCTGGCGCAGCCGCTTCCCCTTGCTCTATCTCGGTCCTAATCTGTTCAGCGCCAACCATGTGTATGGCAACGATGCCTTGGGCATCACCCTGCTGTGGGATTGGCTGACGGTGCGCCGCAACGCGCCGTATCGCATCCAAATCACGCAAGACGTTTCGCTGCGCAACGTGGAGGTCACCAGCGGTCGCCGCTTACGCACCAGCCGCAGCGTGCTTGAATTTCGTAACACTAATTTAACTTGGAGGTGCCCATGCGCAAGCTAATCAGTATCGTTCTCATCTGTCTGTTGACCCTCACCACGTTCGCCGTGGCGGCGAGCGCCACTTCTGGCTCATACGTCACTTACGAAGACTTCGGTGCCGTGGGCGACGGCGAAACCTGCGACTTCGACGCCATCTACGCCGCCCATGCCTATGCCAACGAGCATGGCTTGCCCGTGCGCGCACTGGCGGGCGCGACCTACTATCTGCACGGCGTTGGTCGCACCATCACCATCCAAACCAGCACGGACTGGACGGACGCAAACTTCATCGTGAACAACTATGTTGTGCCGATTGGGCAACATGCTGCGCCGCTGTTTCGCGTCACCTCGCAGCTCGCTGCCATTGATCTGACCGACCAAGTGCAAACCCTCGCCCGTGACCAAGCGCACATCGACATCACCCTGCCGCAACCGGCGCTGGTGTTTGCCGAAGACAACAATGTGCGCCACTTCATCCGCCGCGGCGCGAACGCCAACCAAGGCCGCGCGCAAAGCGATTTCTTCCTCGTGGATGAAAACGGCAACGTGTGCGAAACCACGCCGATTTTGTGGGACTTTAATGCGGTGACCCGCATGCAAGCGCTGCCGATTGACAGCGCAAGATTATACCTGACCGGCGGCAACTTCACCACCATTGAAGCGCAGCCGGGCTGGAACAGCCCCTACTTCAACCGCGGGCTGGTGATTGAGCGCTCAAACGTGACCCTCGACGGCTTGAGCCATGTGGTCACCGGCGAAGTGGCTGGCCAAGCGCCGCCCAACAGCGGCTTTTTGCAAATTCGCAATGTCGCCAACGTCACCGTGCAGCACACCGAGCTCAGCGGTCGCATTCGTGCCGTGCATGGGTCATATGACCTCGGCATCAGCCGCGTGGTAAACCTGCTGTTCTATCACGTGCGGCAAGTCAACTGCATTCACAGCGACACACACTGGGGCATCATCGGCGCAAACGAAGGCAAAAATGTGGTGTTCGACAACGTGGAGCTTTCGCGCTTTGGCTTCCACACTGCGCTGCACAACGGCACGCTGCGCAATTCGAGCATCGGCCACCAAGGCATTGCCATCACCGGCAGCGGCGAGTTTAGGCTGGAAAACACCACCGTAAGCAGCTGGCATCTGCTGAACCTGCGCAGCGACTTCGGCAGCACGTGGGACGGTAACTTGGTGATTCGCAACGCCGTGTTCGAACCCATCGGCAACGATGCCGTGGTCATCAACTTCAGCAACGACGGCAGGCATGACTTTGGCTATGACACGTTTATGCCGCGCACGATTTGCATTGACGGTCTGCGCATTGAAGACGGCAACCACCGCTTGATGCGCCACTTCCCGCTGTTGTACACTCGCCCGAGCTTGCTTGCCACCAACCATCGCTACGGCAACGATGCGCTGCGCATCAGCCTGCTGATTGAATGGTTTACCACCCGCAACGCGCCGTATCGCATTGCGCTGACAGAGGAAATCAGCCTGCGCAATGTGGACGTTGCCAGCGGCAGAACCATGCGCTTGAGCCGCAACTTCTTTTTGTTCCGTGAGCGCATTTTCCGCACGGTGAGGGTGAACCGCCTTGCGGACTCGTGCCCGTGCCACCTGCGGTAGGGCAAGTTGCTTCGCTGTGGTCTATCATCGGTTGATGAAGATGAACGGGCGGCAGGTTGCCGCCCCTACAGGATGTGGGCTGACGCGGGCAGGTGCGAAATCAGCACCCCCCTGTCGCTGCGGCGACATCCCCCCTCTAAAGAAGGGGGGGGGG
>WQRM01000054.1 GCA_009786735.1 Oscillospiraceae bacterium
GCTGCGACCCGAGGGCATTGATCCGATGCAGTTTGCGGCTGCGTTGTTTGAGCTGTGTGGCGTGAAGGAGATGGAGCGGCTGCCCTTTGCGCACTACGGATTCGACGGCGTGGGGCGGGCGTATACACCGGAGGAATTGGCGGAGTTGGTGAATGAACCCGCTATGGCGCTGCGGACATAAAAATCCCCCGCCGAAGCAGGGGATGTGTTGGTTGCACTAACGGTTGAGCCATTGCCCGAATGCCACAACGCCGTAAACGATAAACGCGAGAGGCGCCGCAGCCATCAATAAAATAACCACGATTTCGGACGACAGCCATCCAGTGAAAAAATTACTGTAAAAGCCCACTATCACGCCCAATAGGCTCACGAAGAATGCGCCAATGGCGGCAATGCTGTTGCCAACGGAAAAATGACCGAAGCCCATCAATCCCAAGCCAATGGGCAACGTGGAAAATAGACCTATCATTTCCATGCGCGTGCTCCTTTCGGTTGTGTTGGTTTCATTATACATCAACGCGAGCAGGAAGTCAAGCGTTTTTTGAATACCCCGCCGTCCTGCGGGCATAATAGTAGCAAAACAACAATAGGAGGCTTCACCATGTCTAACCAAAAGTACAACCCCAACATCACCTGCAATGTGGCGGACTGCCGCTACAACCACAACGCGAGCTCGTGCTGCACGCTCAACCAGATTTGTGTCAACTGCGAGCAAAAGAACGTCACCAGCGAGCACGGCACCTGCTGCCACTCGTTTGAGTGCAAGCAGTAGCACCTGCGAAAGCAAAGCCTCCCTCAGCTGAGGGAGGCTTTTGTTATGGTTCAAGTTGCGCCAAGAAATTGCGCACCGCACGCCTGCCCTTGAGATGAAACACCTGCTTGCTCGGCGGAATTTGCGCAAGCCAAGCGAGATAGCCGCTGCGCACCCGCTTTGGCCAAGTCCAAATCCACTGCACAAATTTCCAGTCGATTTTCTCGTTGCAGCCTTCGGTCATGCACGGGCGAGACTTCCCCGCGTACATCACACGCCGCTTGAAGGCGCGATATAGACAGGTGTATCGGTTGAAGTCCAGAAAGATGATGGTATCGGCGCGTTGCATGCGCTCGTCGCGGGTTTTGCTTTAGTTGCCGTCGAACACCCACGCGGGCTCGGCAATCGCGGCGGCATGCAGAGCATAAACCTCATCAAGCGGACGGCTCACCCAACCGGGTTGCCACCAGAAGGTGTCCATGTGCACCGCGGGCAGACCAAGGTGCTCGCCCAGCTGGCGGGCAAGTGTGCTCTTGCCAGCACCGGAGCTGCCCATGACCATGATGCGTGAGCCTAAGTTCATGATGTTCTCCTAATGTTTTGGTCATTCAAGCTAGCAAAATAACAGGCAACCTGCTAGGCGCATGAGCAAGAAGGGCAACACCGTCAAAAACAGTGCCCCAAGCAAGCCCAAGATAACACCGATAATCCAAACGATAGTTCCAGTTGGGTACTCCATAACAAGTCCTCCTGTTTCAGTTTAGTCAATGCGTGCGATTAGGCAAACAGCGGCACAATCACCGGCTGCCAAAGCACAACAATGGCGGCTGCGGCCGCAAGCACTGCTGCAACAATGCCGATGATCAACCATGCATGATCCCGCAACCACGACACGCTAAACGTGTAGCCCGGCAACGGCACATTATGGTCGTCGAGCACACCGTTGGCTCGCGTGACCTCGCGACCAATCTGGCGTGAAGCCCGCGAAAACTCATGAGCTCTGGGGGCTCCCCCGAAAAGCAAGTTGTTCAAGATGTCGCTTCCGTCCGTCACGCTACGCGACAACGCGTTGAACGCTGCATTCGCTTGGTTGGTGGTGATGCTGCCTGCAATCCAAGCCATCTCAACAGCAACCTCGGTCATAAACAAGTTCGCTGCATTTCTGCCCAAGCGCATCGCCCGCGGCAGGAAATATCTCTCGGCAAGCGAAATCGCCTCCTCAAGCGTGGTCGTGGCTTGCACGGCGATGAGAAAACTCGTTGCGCTTCTGCCCAGACGAAACGCTGTGTTGCTCCTCGTCAACGCAATCCTAGACAGATGATCGAGCAACAGCAAGTTGGCGAACTCTTCCCACTGTGCCGGGGTAAAAGCGCCGCCAAAGTGCGGGCTTGCCATCTCGATGTTGAACTGCTGTGCAAGCTCGGGCAAGGTCGAAGCCTCAACATCGAGCCGCTGCGCAAACGCGGGTTCATCCTGCGCCGCTGAAGAGCCAATGCCGAACACGCCAATTGCCATCAAAGTTGCCAAGAACAGTGCTAATAGTCGCTTTGCCATGGGTTGTCCTCCTTGTTATTGTTATAAATGGGTATGGTATCAAATTTTGATGTCGCCATAGTAACGCACAGCGAAGCGACGAAGCCCCGCCGCAGGTGGCACTAAATCCATGCGCAGAACAGGCAATCTGCCAGACGCATGAGCAAAAACGGCGAAATCGCCAACAGCAATGCCCCAAAGCAACCCCAAAACAACGCCAATAACCCAGACGATGGTTCCCGGCGGGGTATTCCATCACATGTCCTCCTGTTGGTTGATTTGATACGCGGATGGCGTAATCGTCATCCCTAGTAAGTAACAAGTTGAGGCGATCATCAGAGACCATGTTGCCCTGGAGGGTTTCTGGTTTCACTGACTTGCTTGAGTAATTCAGCATGTTTTTGCGCTGTTTCTTCTTGCACCTCCACTATTTTCTGAAGCGTTTTCTCGTGCGCTTCCGTTTGTTTTTGAAATACTAGTTCTACTATTTTTATCCTATTGCGTTCTGCAGTTTGCCAATAATAAGCGCGGAACACTGCACCTGCAAGAAGAAGGACGGTAGCACATAAAATTAAAATCACAAACTTTCCGGTGCCCAGCGCACTTATCTGATCAATCACAATCGTTGATGCGAAGAACACACCACCCATGGCCATGAGGACAATCGAAGCTGGCTTTTTGACGAACTCCGAGGCCTTGTTAAACATCTCTAGATAAGAGTTAACTCCACGCGAAATCGATTCTAAATCCATAAGAATCCTCCTGTTAGTATAGGGGCGGCACAACGGCCACCCTACAGCCCATAAGAATTTATGCCGTCGCAATAGCAACCGCACAAGCGACCGTTGCCCCAACCATGGGGTTGTTGCCCATGCCGATGAGCCCCATCATTTCCACGTGGGCCGGCACGCTGGACGAACCCGCGAATTGCGCGTCGCCGTGCACACGGCCAAGACTGTCGGTGAAACCATAGCTCGCCGGACCTGCGCCCATGTTGTCGGGATGCAGGGTGCGACCGGTGCCGCCGCCGCTTGCCACGCTGAAGTAGGCCACGTTGTTTTCGTTTGCCCATTTTTTGTAGGTGCCCGCAACCAGGTGCTGGAAGCGCGTGGGGTTGGTGCTATTGCCGGTGATGGAAACATCCACGCCGGCATGTTGCATGATGGCCACGCCCTCAAGCACGTCGTTTGCGCCATAGCACTTCACGTTGGCACGCTCGCCATCGCTGTAGGCGGTTTCGGCTTTCACGCTCAGGCTGTCTTCCTCAAAGCAGTAGTCGGTTTCTACATAGGTGAAGCCATTGATGCGGCTAATGATCATCGCGGCATCTTTGCCCAAGCCGTTGAGGATCACGCGCAGGGGTTCTTTGCGCACTTTGTTGGCGGTTTTGGCAATGCCGATTGCGCCTTCAGCGGCGGCAAAGCTTTCGTGGCCAGCAAGGAAGGCGAAACACTTGGTGTTTTCCTCTAGCAACATGGCGGCCAGATTGCCGTGACCGAGACCCACTTTGCGTTGCTCTGCCACCGAGCCCGGCACGGTGAAGGCTTGGATGCCTTTGCCGATGGCGGCAGCTGCGGGCGAAGCGCCGGTGATGCCTTCTTTGATGGCGATGGCCACGCCGAGGGTATATGCCCACACGGCGTTTTCAAACGCGATGGGTTGCACGCCCAGCACGATCTCGCGCACGTCGATGCCTTTGCTCAGGCACAGTTCGTTTGCGGCCTCGAGGCTATCGAGACCATATTCTTTCAGCGCCGCCTCGATTTTCGCAATGCGGCGGTCTTTACCTTCAAATGTCATTTGATTTGGCATGGTATTCCTCCATAATATTTTCTTTTGATTTGCGCCTCAATGTGCGTTGAAAAGCATAGCGAAGCAACGAAGCTCTCCACCGCAGGTGGTTATTGTTCTCTCGGGTCAATGTACTTCGCAGCGTCGGCGAAACGACCGTAGCTGCCGGTGGCTTTCTTCAGCGACTCCACGGGGTCTTTACCCGCGCGCACATCGTCAAGGAAGCTGCCGAGGCGGATGAACTCATAGCCCGTCACTTGGTCGTCAGCGTCAAGCGCCATGCGGGTGACATAGCCCTCGGCCATTTCCATGTAGCGCACGCCTTTGTCAAGCGTGGAATACATCGTGCCGATTTGCGAGCGCAAGCCGCGGCCGAGGTCTTCAAGCCCCGCGCCGATGGGCAAGCCGCCTTCGCTGAACGCGCTTTGTGTGCGACCATACACCATTTGCAGGAACAACTCACGTGCGGCCACGTTGATGGCATCGCACACGAGGTCGGTGTTGAGGATTTCCAGCAGGGTTTTGCCGGGCAGGATTTCCGCAGCCATGGCGGCAGAGTGCGTCATGCCCGAGCAGCCAACGGTTTCGACGAGGGATTCTTGCACGATGCCGTCTTTGATGTTCAGTGTGAGCTTGCAGCAACCTTGTTGCGGCGCGCACCAGCCAACGCCGTGCGAAAGCCCCGAGATGTCTTTGATTTCGTAGGCGCGAACCCATTTGCCCTCTTCAGGAATGGGTGCTGGGCCGTGCTGCCGCCCCTGGGCGACTTTGCACATGTGTTCAACTTCGTGGGTATAGTTCATGCGTTGTTTCTCCTTTGTTTGGTTTGTCCCACTTATTATAGCACAGATGAAAAGAATGGTCAAGCGGTTTGCGCAACAAAAAACCACCCAGCCGAAGATGGGTGGTTCATGCACGATTAATTTGTCGCCTGCTCAATCATCGCAAGGCTTTCATCGGGGTTATCCACGCCGATGACAAGGGTGTCGAAGTCGCCATCTTTCAGCGAGATGACGAGAGCATCTTCACGTTTTTTCAGGTCATAGAACACGCGCCTACCCTCTTGCCAAAATTGTCCGCCATAGTAGAAGCCAATGGCATCGGTGCCTACAACTTTGTCGAGAAGCCTGAGCGCGTCTTTCCACTTAAAACCAGTGGTCACTGCAGTCACGTTGGAAAGGGGCACTGAAATTTCGCTTTTGAGCGCAAACACGCTTCTCGCGCCTTGCATAGTGATGATTAATCTTCCGTTTTCGATGTTAACACGTGACATGCTTATCCTCCTTGATTTGCACTTGTTGATTGAGCAAAGGTTGTGGCGATTTACAAGGAATTTCGCGTAGATGATGCGCTTACCCGCACACCAAACTTGGCGCGAGATTGTGCAGTTATCGCCTAACCTACCATGCCTTTTTGCAACGCCGCCAAGGCCTTCTTTTCGATGCGCGAAACGTAACTTCGACTTATATCAAGCTTTTTGGCAACCTGTCGCTGCGTATGGTAGTCATTGCCATAGAGCCCGTAGCGCAGCACAAGAATCTCCTTTTCGCGGGCATCTTTCATCTTGCCCAGCACGTCGTAGAGCTGCTCTACACGGATTTTCAGGTCGATTTCATCACCGATGGTGTCATCCATGCTGATGACATCCATGAGGGTGAGCGGATTGCCCTCATTGTCCACATCGATGGGGTCGCTCATGGAAACGTCCTGCGCGCATTTCTTTTGTGCGCGAAAATGCATGAGGATTTCGTTGTCAATGCAACGCGCCGCGTAGGTCGCCAGGCGCGCTCCCTTGCCCACGTTGAAGGTATTGATGGCCTTGATGAGCCCGATGGTGCCCACGGAAATCAGGTCGTCTTGCTCGATGGAGTTGGCGTAGTATTTCTTGAACGGTTATGACAAACAAAAGCGGTGTTTTGGCCTCCGGTTTTGAGGTAGATATCGAGTTTTGTGCTCTGGCGGTCGCCGGTGTTGTGCACGACGATTTTGTCGAGTATACTTGCTGCTATGTTGGAGTGAACGGGCGAAAACTGCGCCTCAAGAAAGGCCTTGATTTCGCCCAGGTCGGTCTGCGGGCTGGGTATGTGTTCGAGTGCTGCGATTTGCTGGTTTAGCTCTTCGTTCCGCTGCCGGAATTCCTGCTTGGTGATGATGTCATCCAAGCTGAGTTCCAGCAGCTTTTCTTTTTTGCGGCGCAGTTGGGCGAGTTCTTTGGCGTGGTCATCGCGCGGCGGCTCTGCCGATTGAATCAACGCAAGCGTCTTGGCGATGAAACCCGACTTGTCGGCGTAAAGCTCGTTGAAGATGTCGGCTAGGATGCCATCTAACTCGCTGGTGCGCAGCTGCGGCAGGCTGCATGCAGCCACACCCTGCGTGCGATACACCTTGCACTGCCATGTTTCATGCTGCGTGGATTTCTGCCGGTGGAACGACGTGCCGTGCTCCGCGCAAACGAGTTTGCCGCTGTAGGCATATCTGCCGCTGCTGACTGCGCCGCTTTGTTTGAAGGCTTCGCCGCGCTGCTGGAGCTGGGCGTTGGCGCGCTCCCACAGGTCTTCGCTCACGATGGCGGGGATGCTCTCATCAGGATAACATATCCACTCGCTTTTGTCAAGCTTGGCGCTACGTTTAGTTTTGTAGTCCAGCGACTTGCTCTTGTTCGCGCAGTACCAGCCCTTATATTTCGGGTTGAGCAGAATATTCTTGATGGTCGTGGTATTGAACGCATTGCCCCTGCTGCTGGTGATGCCGTGCTCCAGCAAGCGAAACGAGATCTTGCGCATGCCGAGTTGCTCGTGCACATAAAGCTCGAAAATCATGCGCACAATGCGCGCCTCGGTCTCGTTGATGGTCAACACGCAGTCGCGCTTGTCGTAGCCATAGAGCTTGTCGTTGCCCAGCACGCGACCATTTTTGATGGACTGCCGAAAGCCGAACTTGAGCCGCTCGGACAACTTGCGCACTTCGTCTTGCGCCACGCCCGCCATGACGGTGAGGCGGAATTCACTGTCGGTGTCGAGGGTGTTGAGGTTGTCGCTTTGAAACAGCACCGCCACGCCCAAGCGCAGTAGTTCCTGCGTGTACTGAATCGAATCAAGCGTGTTGCGCGAAAAACGCGAGATTTCTTTGGTGATGATAAAGTCGAACTTGCCTGCCCGTGCGTCAGCAATCATGCGGTTGAAACTGTCGCGTTTGTCCGTGCTGATGCCGGAGATGCCCTCGTCCACATAGCCGGGCACTAGCGTCCAGTTTGTGTGCCTTTCAATGAACTCCGTGAAGTATTGCACCTGATTTTCCAAGCTGCCTGCTTGCTCCATTTTGTCGGTTGAAACCCGCGCGTAAAACGTCACCCGCAGGCACATCATAAAAATGGATATGCCCCGATAAAGTTCATCGCGTGCCTTTCGGATGTCCATGCCTATGCGCTCCTTTTTCTTTCGATTATATCGCACGCGTCAATTGTGCAAAATAATTTGTGCAGCGCAGCGCGGTAAGTTGGCTCGAGAATCAAGCCGTGTTCCCATGTGCGCTTGAGCATGGCCGCGATGATGTCGTGTTCCACAGAGTGCATGGCTGATTCCTCCTTTTTACGTCCTTATGTTTATGCTTGGCTGGGGGTGTCCTATGAGGTTGCGAAAAAGAAGCCTCTACTCTATACGCCAAAAAAATCGGGGGTTGACCCCAATTATTTTTGTTTTTTGGGCGAAATTTTTCGCATGAATTTTCTGTTTCGCAAATAAAGGGTGTGGAAGTGCGTGTTTTTGACAATATAATCCGCAAATTGTGGCGACATGCAAAATGACCGAGGCATGCACCCCGGTCAAGATTTATTCTGTTTCAGACCAACCCCACAGGCCAAATCCACACGCCGTCCGTGAGGGGTAAAGGCTCTTTCGCAAGGCAAATAACGGCACCAGCCCCCACTTTCTTGTTTGGGATATTCGCAACACAGCGGAATGACTTCACCATGGCCTTTGTGGGGTCGCTTGTCGTTTTGATTTCGATTGGATAAAGCGCGTCACCATCTTCAATCAGTAAGTCAATTTCGTTTTTATCTTTGTCGCGATAGTAAAACAGCGACGGCTTGACGATACCGTCATTGTAGTAGCTCTTGAGGATTTCGGTGAACACAAAGCTTTCAAATATATGTCCCCACATGGCACCGTTGGCGAGCTGTTCGGGCGTGTTCCAACCGAGCAGCCAGCACGCAAGCCCAGTGTCGAGGAAGTACAGCTTTGGTGATTTAATCAAACGCTTGTTGAAATTATTACAATACGGTTCAAGCAGATACACAAGCCCGCTGGATTCCAACACCGACAACCATGCCTTCACCGTCATTGCATTTTTGCCGCAAATTTCAGCCAAGTTGCGATAGTTTAACTCTTGCCCTGTGGTGGCCGCAACTGCTTTCACGAACTTAATGAACGCCACCTCATCTTGAATTTGCAGCACATCTTTGATGTCTTTTTCGATGTAGGTTTGGAAGTAGGAACTATAATAATCACCCCAATCTCGCAAGTCGCTTGGACTTTCGTGCAGCTCAGGAAAAAAGCCCTTGTGGATGCGCTCAATCGTCTTGTGATAATCAAAGCCTTTGTTTTCGCCCTGCATAGCCCGCAAATGCTCCATAGTCGGCACGAAGGGGTACGGCACTTCACGCCGTCCAGTTCGCGCATAGATAGCCCCAGCAGTCGCACAACGCCCGCACGACCCGCCAAGCTATCACTGACATTCTTCATCAGCTTCATGCTTTGCGAGCCCGTGAGATAAAACTGCCCTTTGGTTTTGTCTTCGTCTACAATATCTTTAATGTAATCGAACAATTCCGCCGCCTTTTGGATTTCGTCCACAATCACGGGCGGGCGGTTCGCCTCAAAGAACAACGATGGGTTTTCCACCGCGCTTTGCCGCACAAGCGGGCGATTGAGCGCAACATAGTTCAAGTGGCTATATACCTCTTTGAGCATGGTGGACTTGCCCACTTGCCGTGCGCCTGTGAGTACCAGAACGGGCTTGCGCTTGGCGATGCGCTCGATGACGGGTTCGATATGGCGGGGG
>WQRM01000055.1 GCA_009786735.1 Oscillospiraceae bacterium
CCCGCAGCGTGAGGATTTGATGCCCCGCCCAATCGTCTTGGCTTGTGTGCTCAACCAGCGCATGCCCTTGCAGCTCATCAATCTCCCAGTAGGGTATGCCAAACCAGCGCACTTCAGCCAGTTGCCAGCTGCCGCTTTGCACCACGTTGTTGACCGCCACGCGCAAGCCAAGCGCGCCCACGGCAAATGCCGCAAGCATCAAGATGGCTAACATTGCGCTGAACAAGCGTTTCATGCGTCCTCCACGTTTAGATTAATTCATAGTATACCACAATATGCATAGTTTGTCAAGCTGAAGCGTTGATGAGCCTCGGATAAAGCACAGCGAAGCGATGGAGCATCCCGCAGGGACGCATGGCGCGTGCCAGCTCCCTTAAATCGTCACATGCCTATAATCAGCATGTAGGGGCGGCAATTTTGCCGCCCGAGAAAACACCCAAAGCCAGCATTTTTTGCCCGGGTGGCAAGATTGCCACCCCTACAGGTTGCGGGTTGACGCAAGCCGCCCGCAAAATCGCCTTCCTCAGTCACGCGCGGCGCGTGCCAGCTCCTTCCAGGGGAAGGAGCTAAGGATTAAGAGGATAACGACATCAAATCTGTAAGCAGCAAGCCCCAGCTCCTCTCCTCTGGAGGGAACTCCCGACCTCGGGTCGGGTGAGGGAGGCGTGCGAAGCGACGAAGCCCCGCCGCAGGGGCTAATACTCTTTCCACACATCCAGCTCGCGTTGCTCGGGCACAACTTCATCGGCCATGCCCAGCTGGTGCAGCAGCTCGCGCGCGGCGTTGTAGCCCATCATCTTTTGGCGGTTGTTCATCGCGGCCGCCTCCACAATGATGGACAAATTGCGCCCGGGCTTCACCGGCACCACACACACCGGCACCTTGATGCCCAGGATATCCACGTTTTGTTCGTCGAGACCCAGCCGGTCATACACGCGATCTTTGTCCCAGGGCTCCATTTGCAGCACCATGTTGATTTTCTCGGTTAGTTTCACCGCGCCCATGCCGAAAATGCGGCGCGCGTTGATGATGCCCACGCCGCGCAGCTCCACAAAATGGCGGATGTTATCTGGTGCCGAGCCCACGAGGGTTTTGTCGCTCACCCGGCGAATCTCCACCGCGTCGTCGGCCACAAGCCGATGCCCGCGCTTGATGAGCTCCACGGCGGTTTCGCTTTTGCCCACGCCGCTCGCCCCCAAAATCAGCACACCTTGACCATACACCTCAACGAGCACACCGTGGCGCGTCACACGCTCGGCGAGCTCCACCGAAAGATACGAAATCAGTGCCGCCATCGCAGCGCTGGTGGTGCTTTGCGTGCTCAACAGGGGAGTGCCGTGCTCCTGCGCCAGCTGCAGCACAGGCGCGGGGCAGTCGTTGCCATGGGGGATAATCACCGCCACCGGTCGCAGGCTGAAGAAATCGCGCAGGCGTTGCAGTTGCATGTCGTCGCTGAGCGAGTTGAGGTAGTCCAGCTCGCTGTAGCCCAAAAACTGCACGCGGCGGGCATCAAAGTGCTGCGAAAATCCCGCCAGCACCAGGCTTGGGCGGTCGATGTCGCGGCTGGTGACGGAAATTTGCGCCGCGGTGGACGGCTGGTGAATGTAGGTGTAGCCGTTGTCTTCCACGAGCTTGGCAAGTGGCACGGCATAGTCTGCGGGCATAGAAAGTCCTCCTCTAAGGTGATTCGTGCACGAAAGTGGCATGCGTTAGCGATAACGAAACATGATGGTGACAGGTTGTACTCATTGCGGTGCCATGGCGTGTGACTGACGTGGTGATGTCCAACGTGAGTGCACGGATGTAAGCTTCTAATTGGCTAGGGCTTAGCCCGCCGGCGTACATCATGGCGGTGGCAATCCAGTTTTCGTTGCCGCCGGTATACTTGACCACGTTGTAGTTCGCCCAAATCAATCGCGTGTGTTGCGGCGTGTTAATCCAAACGCGTTGCAGGGCATCGGCAGAGCCGCGGTGCAGCGCGTGCACAGAAAACACGATGTAATCCGCAAAGTAAAGAGACGGGGCGGCAGACCGATCGGGTGACATAAAAAACTGCTCGCCCAACTGAGGGGCTGTGATACCGGCAAACATGCGCAGATAGCGCTCAAGATGGAATTCGAGCTCGTCTTCTGTGTAGAAATACAACGCGGGGCGAACTTCTACGCGCACATTGCGCAACTGCGGCGGCACAGCGTGCGGAAGGATTGGACCAATCGTCAGCAGCGAAAGTGCAAGCGCGGCGGCAACGGTCACACACACGCCCGCGCAAAAGGCAAGCACGATTTTCAGCCAAGCTTTCATGTTAACGCCTCACTTCATTGAATATCCGCGTTCTGCGCAGCGCCGCCAGCAGCGGCATGCCCAGTGCATACACCACCACCAGCTGCCCCAGCGCAACTTGCGCGGCAAACAGCGGAAAAATCGACCACTCTAAGCCCACCGCGGTGATGATAATCGCGGGCACAACCAGCGCGTTGAATATCACCGGCGGCAAGCCTGCGAACAGTGGCAGCCGCTTAAACTCAATCTTGCGCAATTGCCACGTGCAGACAGCGGCCAGCAGGCTGGCGAGCGTGCCGAACACCCAGTCAAACCAGCCATAGGGACTGCCGAGGTTGGCGAAGAACGTGCCAATGGTCAGCCCGGGAATCGCAGCGGGCGTGAGCGCCGCCAGCATGGTGAGTGCTTCGGCGAAGCGAAACTGCACAGGACCATAGGAAATCCAGTGGATGGGCGTTGCGCCGAGTGCGAGCGTCACACCGGCATACAGCGCGGCGATGATCGCGGCTTGCGCGATGAACAAGACGGATTTGCGGGATTTGGTCATGGCAAATGACCTCCTTGAAGAATTTATTTACGGCGGGATTCAATGTCCGCCGGTATGCAGTTGTAGGGGCGAACTGTGTTCGCCCGGAAAAAAGATAAGATTGTGCGGGCGAACACAGTTCGCCCCTACAGATACCCCACCAAATCCGCCAGTTTATCCACCACCAAATCAGCCTTTATCTCACGTTGTCCGTCGTACTTCTCGCGGCTGGTCGCGCCGCTGAGTACAAGGATGCTCGGGATGCCGTGGTTTGCGCCGATGGCCACGTCCGTTTCAATGCGGTCACCGATGAACACGAGCTCCTCGGGCTGGCAGCGCAGATAGCGCGCAAGATAATCCACCGTGTGGCGCGTGGGCTTGCCCAGCACCGTGGGGCGGCGACCGGTGGAGGCCTCAAGCAGCGCAATCATGCTGCCGGTGTCGGGCATGAAGCCGACCTTCAGCGGGCAGTTCACGTCCGGGTGTGTGGCGTAGTAGGGCAACCCGGCGGCCAACCAGTTGGCGGTTTTGTTGATCTTCTCGTAGGTCAGCGTGGTGTCAAAGCCCAGCAGAATCACGTCGGGTGCGTCGTCCACCAGCGTAACACCCGCTGCCAGCAAATCGGCGTGCAGGCGCTCATTGCCCAGGCAATATGTACGCGCGCCGGGGTGTGTGCGCTGCAGGAACTCTGCGGCCACATGGCTCGACAACACGATTTTCTCCGGCGGCGTGGGGAAGTTCATCTTGCCCAGTTTTGCGCTGCACAGCGCCGCGGAGTTCGACGAATTGTTGGTGAAGAACAAGTGGTTGAGCCCACGCTGTGTGAGCGCATGGATGAAGCTGTCCGCGCCGGGGATCATCGTGTCTTCGAGGTAAAACGTGCCGTCCATGTCTAGGATCACATGGCGGGCTTTGGTGAAAACGTTGTGCATCATTCAGCCTTTCAGGTTGTATTCTTGTTTGCGTGGCATGGACAACATGTCCAGTGAAAGTTTAGCAAGTGCGCGTGAAATCGCCCGCCGGTGCGGCAAAAACACCGCCGCGAGCGACACCTGCAGCAGCAGCCTGCTTTGGCGACCGGTGCGCAGCATGTCCCGCGCGATGATTTCGCCGGCTAGGCGCAGCGCCTGGCTCACAAAGCGACCATCCTCTATGCGCTGCACCGCGTCGCGCAGCAACGGATCTTGCCGCCAATCGCCGAAGCCATACACAAACACCAGCGATGTCTCAAAGCAATCCTGCAGCGTGCCGTGCGGCGAAATCCGCAACTTCATCACCCGCCGCAGCACTTTTTCGGCAAGCTTCAGCGCGTTGGCGGGCTTTGCAATGTAGCGCGCGTCCAGCTGTGCCAGCACCGGTCGCAGCCACGCGGGCGTTTGCGTGCCGCGCTGCGTGAGCCACGACTGTGCGCCGCCGCATTGGGCGATGTCTTCGAGCACCTCGGGCAGCTTGCGTTGCAAGTTCGCCGAGAAAAAACCCATCAATCCGCCGCGCCTGCCCGCAAACGTGAACTTAAAGCTGTCGTGCAGCGGCAGGGTAGGGTCAGCGGCGTGCGCGGTGACTTGCGCGTTGTTGTCCTGCAGTGCCACACGGTGAAACTGGCAGGGGAAGCTATTGAGCGCAGGCGCACAAACGTCATATAGCACATGGTCGTCGCAGTTGATTTTCGCCACGTGACCGCGATGCTGATGCCCGCAAAAGCAAAATTTCATGCCCGCGCGCGCCAGTCTTTCGCGCACATGCAGATAATTATCCAGCAAATAGCCCGATAAAATGTGCCCCATGTGCGATGCCAAGTTGTGGTGCATCAACCCAAGCACCGTCCGCCCAGCTTCACTCGCGCGCGCGCATTCTTCCAGCGCCCAGTGCAGCTGCTCGGCGGTGATTTCGCCATGCACGCGTGCGTCGGGCTTGGTGGTGTCCAGGGCAATCAGCGTGTGCCGTTCGTCAAGCTCAAGTGCATAATCCGAGCCACAAAACCGCGCGCCTTCGGGCAGCAGCGGCCGATAAATCACCCAAAAGTCTTCAATCGAAGTCTGCCGAGCGGGCTGCTTTTTGCCGCTAGTATACTCCGCCGCGTGGTCATTGTTGATGTCGTGGTTGCCGGGCACCAGCAGCATTTGCGTGCCGGTTTGCCGCTGGAACTCCCGCAACAGTTCCGCAAGCGCCACATGCGCATCGTACTCGCCTTCGTGGGTTAAGTCGCCCGCGATGAGTGCAAACTGCACGGGTTCTTGCCGCAGTTGCTCCAGTGTGGCGCGCAGCAGGCGTTCGCTGTGGCGTGCGGGCTTGCCGAGGTGGTCGTTGTCGTCCGCGAAGGCACGGTTGAAGCCACCCGCCAGTGCAGCAGGGTAGTAGTGCAAGTCCGCGATATGAGCAATTAATAATTCATAATTCATAATTTATAATTTTCAATGTCGTGCATAATTCGTGCTGGGCGGTTGTTGCCAAAATTATTATGCATTATACATTAACATCTAGGGCAAGCGCCAAAGCACACACCAACGCGGCGCATGGCGGCGTTGTGTTCGGCGTAGGTGCGGCTGTAGTGGTTGTCGTGGTCTTGCCCGAAGAAGAAGAAGAGGTAGTCGGTGTCGGCGGGGTTGAGCACGGCGTAGATGGCGCGCTCGCCAGGGTTGCAGATCGGCCCGATGGGCAGGCGGGGGTCGGGTCTGGCGAGGTTGTGGATGTAGGTGTCATACAGCGCCAGCCAGTGGGCTGCATCACCGGGAATCCACGGCGAGGGTCCCAGCACGTCACGGGCGTAGTAGCGCGTGGGGTTCGCCTGCATCATCATGCCGATGTTCATGCGATTGTAGAACACCGACGCCACCATGTGCATGTGCTCGGTCGAGCGCGCTTCACGCTCCACGATGGACGCGAGAATCAGCACCTCGTAGTCGCTAAAACCGGTGGTGTTCGTTGCCATCATCGGCAGCACGCGCGCAGCGTAGTTGTTCAGCATAATGCGCAGCACGTCGTTGGGGTCGCTGTCGAGGAAGAACTCATAGGTGTCTGGGAACAAAAAGCCCTCCAAAAAGAACGCCGATCGGCGGTCAAAGGGCGTGTTGAACGATTGCACCTCAAAGCTCTGCGCCGCATGAAAGAAAGCTTGGGCGCTCACCACGCCATTTTCTTCCAGCCGCTGTGCAATTTGCACGAAGTTGAAGCCCTCGGGAATCGTCACCCACACGCTTTCACGCGCGGGAATATGCTCGATGGGCGGTCGGTCGAAGGGGTCTTCTGGTCTGGGGATGGGCGCAAACACGCCGCAACCGGCCAAGAAAACCAGCGTTAGGGTCAGCGCAATCAGTCGTAGATGTTTTTTCATAGTTCAGTCTCCTCTTTTCACACACCTCTATATTGTATCACATATGTCCGAAAAAATCAAGCCCCCCTTTGCGGGGTGCAAGTCGATTCGCTGTGTCCTATCGTAATTTTCACGAAAAATCGAATCAATGATCCGCGATAAAAGCAACAGCCGCAACATTTCCCAGGCGGAAAGTTGCGGCTATCGTTGGTTATTGTGTTGTTTCATGTCCGTCCTTCTCTAGCGCATGTAGCGATTGTGTTGCGAACGGATCAGCGCGTTGAGCTTGATGGCACGGCCAAACTGGCGCAGGCTCATGGGCTCGCTGCTGAGTTGCTTGATCAAACGACGCTCTTCTTCGTACATCAGGTGGTCCATTTCGAGTTGCGATTTGTTCATGGCGTCTCTCCTTCTATGATTGTATTGTGGGTAAATTACCCTACATTCATAGTATACACCAAAACAACGCGTTTGTCAAGTCAATTTGCACAAAGAAATTGTAAATATTTATGCAACATCACGAAAACGGATTGTGAACAACCAAAACTTTCACACAGGAAAGCGCCACGCGGCGCATCGTTGTTGGTCAACATGCACAAACGTGGCGCCCAAATTTCGTCGTTATGCCGAAAATCAGTGGTGGTGGTTGCCGTGGCACAGGCAGCCGTCGATGGTGCAGCGGCCGTGGCAATGGCAATTGCGGGCATCGCCGGGGGCGGGGTGGTTCGGCCAGCTGCAGCCGGTGTCATAGCAAGGGTTGCCGGCGCCGTGGATGAAGCCGGGGTGGTCGTGGCCATGGCCGTGTCCGTGGTCATGCTGGTGGTCTTCGTAGCCGTTGTTGTTGCCGCAGCCGGTGAAGACCGCAGCCATGGTCAGCGCCATGGCGAGGGCGAGGATGAGCACAAGAATTTTCTTCATGGGAGACTCCTTTTGTCATGATTGTTGGTTAGCTTAAACTAATTATAGCATACCCCGGCGAGCTTGTCAAGATTTTTTTACCAAAACTTGCACGCTTGTACGGCTAGTCCGTATAATGAATTAGTATCTCATTTTTCAACAAGGAGGAGTACGCGTGCCCAGGGACAGCTACCCCAACCCCTATCATTTCCGCGCAGGCATGGAGCAAATGCGCCGCAAGTCGCGCGCCGGCAGCGATGCATTGCGCCGGAACTTCCGCACAGGAAGAACCGGCGAACCACCCCAGCCCCACGCAGCACCCTGCAGACCTAACACACAGGTGCAACCGTGCAGGGCGTGTTCATGCCCGTGTGACCGGCGTGACAGCGAAGGCTTCACCGAGGAATTTCACGAAAGGCAAGTGGACTACGTTCGCACCAAAAGAGAGGACGTTTGAATGAGGTATAACTATGATTTTTGTGATGAGCTGCGTGCAGGCATCAAGACCCTGCGCGACGAGCTTCATCTTGCCTGTGACGCAGTGAATGTGCGCCACAGCGGCAGCAGCGAAAGCTTTGAGCAGCGCCTTCAAGACTGCCAAACCGACTATGAACTATCAACAACAAGGAGATTGCAGCATGAGCAAGAGATTCGATGACTTCGATTCCTTCCGCGAGCGGGACGCGGATTACCACGAGCGTTACCGCCGCAATGATGCGGACTTTAACGAGTGTTTTCATCACGACGACCAGGACTGCCGTGAGAACTTGAGCAAGGACAAGTTCGACGAATGCTTCCACGAAAACGATGAAAACTTCCGCGAAAACCACGAACGTGAAAAATTCAAGGAAGATTTTTATGAAAAAGAAGTTGACTACCACAAGGACTTCGTCAAAGACAAATTCAACGAGGAATTTTGCAACAAGGACGTAGACTTCAAAGAAAACTATGCCTGCGACAAAGCGCAGGAAAACTGCCACCACTGTGAAGATGACTACGACGAAGGCGCCCACAACCACGACATCGTTTTTGTGGAAGACGCCCACCGCCACGCCGAAAGCAAACTGGACAACTGTGGTTGCGGTGGCTGCGGCGGCGGCTACGTCGGCATCGCCACCCTCGGCGGCGGCTTTGACCATGGCTTCGCCCACGGCAACGGCTGTGGCTGCGGCCGTAACAGCTGCCACACTTGCTATCCACCTGCGCCAACTTGCGGTGGCTGCGGTGGCGGCGCGTGCAAACCGCCCAAACCGCATCGCCCCGTGCGTCCACCCGCGCCGGTGCCGGTGCAACCGCTGTTTGATGGCTGCGGCGGCTGCGGCAAACAAAGCTGCAGCGTGTGCCATCCGCACCCGCACAAAGCGGGCAAGTCCATGGAGGACTGGGAAAAAGAACGCAAAGCCGAAGAAGTGCGTCGCCGCGGCGAACAGCTGCGCGACCAATTCAAGCGCAAAGGTTATGGCTATCGCGATGACTTCGGCGGCAAAGGCAAAGGATTCAGCGGCGCAAGTGCCGGCTACGGCAAAGCCGGGTTCTCCGCCGAAGAGCGCTTTGGCAAGTTTGACCGCGAAGATTTTGGGAGAAAGGAGCGCTTTTGATTTATGCGCGACTATGATGATTTCAGCCGCCGCGAGGCCGATTTCCACGAGGACTATCGCCACCGCGACGTAGATTCCCGCCAACGCTACCACGATGACCGCGAGGATTATCACGAAGACTTGGCGCGCGACAGGCACGACGAGTGCTTTAGCGAAAACGATGTGAACTTCCGCGAAAAATACGACATGGAAAAACTCAAAGAAGATTTCCGTGAGCGTGAAGTTGCCTATCACAAAGACCACACCAAAAAATCGTTCGACAACGCCTTTAGCAATCACGACGTCAACTTCACCGAAAACGATGCACGTGACCGCTACAACGAAGACTTCCACCGGGCCGACACCGCCTACCGTGAAGACTATCGCCG
>WQRM01000056.1 GCA_009786735.1 Oscillospiraceae bacterium
AAGAACCAAAAAAACCTAGATCGCTTCGCTGCTGCTTCTTAAAGGCTCTACAGATGGCTGCGCCGATTGCGCATGGCCAATAATGCCATGTGCGCATGTGCGCCCACACGGTGTTGTATACAGTAAGCCACGCCAGAGACAATTGTAACATATAGCCCTCAAATCCCCCACGCGAAGCGCATAGGTTTTTTTGGTTACTTTTTTTGCAAAAAAAGTAACGCCGCGCGGCGAGCGCACGCACTACTTCATCATAGGGAAGAAGATGACATCGCGCAGGGTGGGTTGGTCGGCGAGGATGGACATGAAGCGATCGATGCCGAAGCCCAGACCGCTCATGGGCGGCATGCCGTGTTCCATGGCGAGCAGGAAGGCTTCGTCCATCTCGAAGGATTCATCGTCGCCGGCGGCTTTGTTGGCGGCTTGCTCCTCGAAGGCGGCGCGCTGCATGAAGGGGTCAACAAGCTCGGAGTAGGCTTTGACGATTTCCGCGCCCACGAAGATGACCTGGAACATGTCGATGGTGCGGGGGTCGGCGTCGTTGCGACGCGCGAGGGGCACCATGAAGGCCGGGTAATTATACACGATGGTTGGTTGAATAATGTTGTTGCGCAGGCGGCGCTTGAACATCAGATCCACCAGCGCGGGGATAGACTTTGCGGCTTTCACTTCATCTTCCGGCAAGATGTTGCCTGCGAGCATGTGCGCTTTGAGGCTGTCGGTGTCGGCAAAGTCAAAGACATCCGCGCCGAGGATTTCGTTGATGGCGGCGAGATAGTCCATTTCCACGAAGGTTGAAAAGTCAAGTGGCTGCCCTTGGTATTCAATTTGCAGGCTGCCGCGCAAGGCGAGCAACAGTTCTTGCATCATCTTGCACACGAAGTCGATGTTGTCCCTAAAATCCCAGTAGGAGGCGTACCACTCCAGCATCGTGAACTCCTGCAGATGCATGGCATCCATGCCCTCGTTGCGGAAGTTTTTGCCCAGCTCAAACACGCGGTCGAAGCCACAGGCGATGACCTGCTTGAGGAAGAGCTCCGGTGCGATGCGCAAGTGCAGGGGGATGTCTAGCGTGTTGTGGTGGGTGGCAAAGGGACGCGCTGCGGCACCGCTGGCCACGTTTTGCAGGATGGGCGTTTCGACCTCGTGGAAGCCCGCCGTTTGCAAATACTCACGGATGAACCGCAGCATGGCAATGCGCAGTTTGAGGGTGTTGCGGGTTTCCTCGCCGGTGATGCAGTCGAGATAACGCTGGCGGAATTTTTTGTCCACGTCGGTGATGCCATGGAATTTCTCGGGCAGCGGGCGCAGCGACTTGCTGAGGATAACGACGCTTGATGCTTTGAGCGTGAACTCCCCTTTTTGCGTGTGATACATCGTGCCGCTGACACCGATGAAGTCGCCCACGTCCACGCTTTCTTTGAAGAAGGCGAAGTCCTCCTCGGGCAGGTCGTTTTTCGACACGCTGAACTGGATGTCGCCGTCGATGTCGTAGATGCGACCAAACACCAGCTTGCCAAACCAGCGCAGCGCCGTTACGCGGCCGCACAGCGAGGCTGTGGCGTCGTCGGCGAGCTCACGCGCGGCGGCGATGGTGTGTGTGCGAGCGAACTTGTCTTTATAGACCACCTCGCGGGCTTGCATGTTCTGAAATTTCTCCAGCCGGACTTCATGCTCCGGGCGTTGTTGCTGTTGTTGCATGGGATTCTCCTTGTGTACGTTGTTGGTTATTATTGTAACACAGTTTGAGCGATTGCGCAAGTTTTTTTTGATTGACGAGGTTTGCTGTTGCTCCGCGAGCACGCCTTTCCCATTGACAAACCCACACGGTTATGCTATACTTGGAGCATCACCAAAAGGAGACGACATCAATGAAAAAACTCCCCAAACGACTGCTCACCGTGACGCTGGCAGTTGCCCTTGCAGCAAGCGCGCTGTTTATGCTGCCCGCGGGCGCGGCAACTTGTTCCTGCCACCCGCGTGAACTCGGCGAAATCCTCGGCAGCATTCACGTGCTCAACACCGGCTGGGAAGATGCCATTGTGCTGCAAAGCGACGGCTATCTCGCGCTGATTGATGCCGCCGAGCCGGGTCGCGGACCTTATATCGTGAGCTATCTGCAACGCTTGTTGGCGGAAGAGGGGCAGGATTACACGGAAGTCTACGTGCATCTGGAGTTCGTCATCGGCACGCACTCGCACATCGATCACTTTGGCGGCTTTCCCTACATCTTCAGCCACCCCCAAGTCACCGTCGGTCGCGCTTACTTGAACTACGAAGCCGAACAATACGCAAGCAGTTTTTATCGCGCGTTTGTTGAGGCTGCCCTCGCCAACGACATCCCGATGATCAAGGGTGGTGCGGGCGTGAGCATTGATGAGCTCGCCATCCCCCTCGGCCACATGACCGTGACGCTGCTCAACGCCGCACCGCTGCATGCCGGCGTGACCAACCCGGAGTCCATCGTGCAGCTGGTGGAGATCGGCAACTTCGCTGCCATGCTGGCCTCGGACATGAACTGCCGTAATCATGAAGCGATTATCTGGGCGCAAATGAGCCGAACCGCATGGGGGCAAAATCCGGTTGACTTCCTCAAAGTGGGTCACCATGGCTTGCTCAACTCCACGGGACGCCGCTGGGCCAACAACCTGCGCCCCACTTACGCTGTCTACACCAACGGCAGCTCTTGGGTAACACAGTCGCACGACGTGACGCTGGGCAGGCAAGCTGGTGCGGATTTCATTAGAGGACAGGGCGGCTTTCACAACCTGCGCCGCGTGGGCACACAGCAGTTCGTAACCACCGACAACGGTGGAGTCATGGCTGTGTTCGGCACAACCGGCATGGAGCTGCGTGCCATCGGCGAGTTCACACGCAACCACCGCGATGATACGCTGGAATGGTGGCACGATGACAGCATCACCCTCACGCACATCGCCCCACCAACGCACAACTTCCTCGGGAACATCTGGATTTGGTGGCTTGATCACTGGCATGGCCTGCTGCGCCGCTGGGGAATTTAGCGCGCATATCTCAAACAACAAAGGCGGTTTACAGCATGTTAACACTGTATTTTTCCGGCACAGGCAACAGCAAATGGATAGCGGGGCGATTCGCGCAGGCGATGCAATCGTCCTGCCACAGCATTGAAGAAAACTTGGATTACCCCGCTCTGCTTGCCGCGCACGACACCATCGCCGTGGTCTATCCCATCTATGGCTCGCGCGTGCCGCTGATTATGCGCCAGTTCGCGCAACGCCACAGCGAGCACTTTGCAGGCAAAAAGCTGGTGATCTTGGTCACCCAGCTGTGTTTTTCCGGTGACGGCGCGCGCGCGTTCGTGGATTTGTTCCCGCCGAAGCATATGCAGCCGGTTTACGCCGCGCATTTTTACATGCCCAACAACGTGAGCAACTTCGCGCTGTTGCAGCAAACCAGCGCCAAGAGCATCGCCGGGCGCAAACGCATGGCCGAGAAAAAAATCGCCGCCATCGCCGCAGACCTGCAGGCCGAGCGTGTGAAACTGCGCGGCTTCAGCCGTTTTGCCCAAGCGCTAGGGAAAATCCAAGGCAACAAATGGCCAGCCATGGAAGCCAAGGCCATGCATAGCGTGCACGTGGATGAAGATTGCACCGGCTGCGGTGTGTGCGCGAAAATCTGCCCGATGAAGAACCTGACCATGCAAGAGCGTATGCCGGTGCAACACGACCGCTGCACCGTGTGCCTGCGCTGCGTGAACGCCTGCCCCACACGGGCGATTACGGTGTGGTTTCGGCAAAAGCCCAAGTGGCAGTATGGGGGACTGAGTGGTGAGTAATGCGAAAAAAATGCTCATTAACAATGCGATTGCGATAGGGGTTTATGGACTGACCCTTGCGCTAGCCATTTGGTTGAGCTACACTGCTTTTCACTCGAGTGTTTTAAATATATTCACGATTGGGTTTTACGCGGCGATACTGTGTATTCTTTGTGGGGTCGTTCTCTTTCCGGTAAAGAAACGCACGTTTTTGTCCATCCTGCCCGTTTCGATTGCCTTTATTGTGTTTGCGCTTGCGTTTCTTACACTGAGTCGCGATACATATGCGGGATTTATATTTTTGGTGTTAAATCCATTTTCCGCACTGTTTTTTTCTTAGAGTTTGAGCCGTCTACAACACTTTTGTCCATCGTTTTTCTGCTGGCACCCGTGCTGCCGTCATTGTATTTTTACCTGGGGATGTTATTGAGAAAGCTGTATTGCAGGAGAAAAGAGCGCAACAAAAAATAATTCGCACTTTTTTGCAAAAACTACTTGACAAGCTCGCCGCAATCGTGTAAAATATAACAGTTGTGATCCATTAGCTCAGTCGGTAGAGCACCTGACTTTTAATCAGGGTGTCCTGGGTTCGAATCCCCGATGGATCACCACCACCTGCGGTGGGGCATCTTCGCGTGCTCCACCGTTGCGTTGTTTTGACCTGCGGCACGCGAGAAAGCACCGTCATATCAACCTCATCGCACACTCGCTTTCGTGGGTGTGCGTTTTTCTATCGCTACAACAAGGAGAATCGCCATGCGAAAACTGCTTGCGTTGCTGGTTGTGTTGCTGGTGTTGGCCGGTTGCGCTGCAGTAGCGTCGCCCAGCGCGCAGCAGCAGTACAATTACACTGCAATTTCGCTGCCGCCGCTGCACATGGCGGTGAACCCGACAGATGAGTTCATGGCGCAGTTCAACAACACGCATGAGCACCATTGTCGCAACGTAAGCCAAAACATTTCCAATACCTTTGCATCCACGCTGGTGTTTTGGACGGATGAGCCCCTGCACGATTTCGCGTATGCTCGGCACACCCACTGGCGCGGAAGAGGTGAACGATTTTTCTTTTGGTTTTCGCCTCGATTCGCCATGGCTGAATTTCTGCCCGGCGATGCCTTTGTGCTGCAAGGCCGATTTATCTATGCCAACCAAATGAGCTACCCCGGCGTGGGGTTTGCGTTCTACAACCAAGCGGGTGAGCAACAGCACGTGGTCTTTCACGTGAATCCCTATGGCAATGTGCCGTATGTTAGCATGCGCTTCGTTGAATATGCACTGCCCAACTGGCCATGGTGCGACATCTGCGGTGTGTATTGCCAAAAGGCATATGAATTAGCACATCGACCGTCCACTGAGCCGTTGCATCTTTGCACAAACTCAAGCGATGAATTTTTGCAAACATTTTCAACCGTGCATGTCTTAACGCACGAGCCGGATGAGTTTACTCCCCCGCTTGTGCTTTGGACGGACGAGCCGGTGCGTAATGTTTCTTTCATCACAACCGGCTGGCACGAAGACAGCGGCGGCGCTTACGCTGCACAAACGCTATTGACGTTACCACTGCTGCATCCCGGCGAAGCTCTCGTGTTGCATGTGGCCGTTTCACACAGCACGCCATGGCAAGGCATTGCCTTTGTTGACACCAACGGCGTGCAACACCATATGCACATCGCAAAAAGCTGGGCCGGAGGCTGCATACCGTCCATCGGCTTACACCCATTTGTAAACACACCACAACACTAAGGAGATTTACCATGCCCAAACTGCACCCCGTCATCGCCCGCGCCGCACAAGTGGTGCCCAGCCCTCGCCAGCTTGCTTGGCAAAAGCTCGAGTTCTACTCGTTCATCCACTATGGAATCAACACCTACACCGACCGCGAATGGGGCGACGGCACCGAAGATCCTGCGCTGTTCAATCCCACCAAGCTTGACTGCCGCCAGTGGGCGAAAGTCTGCAAAGCCGCGGGCATGCGCGGGCTGATTCTCACTGCCAAGCATCACGATGGCTTTTGCCTGTGGCCCAGTGCCGCGACCAAACACAGCGTGGAAAGCTCGCCGTGGAAAGACGGCAAAGGTGACGTGGTGCGCGAATGCGCCGAAGCCTGCGCGGAAGTCGGCATCAAGTTTGGGCTGTATCTTTCGCCGTGGGATCAAAATGCACCCAGCTATGGTCAAGGCAAAGCCTATGACGATTTTTACGAGACCCAGTTGCGTGAGCTGCTGACGAACTACGGCGAGCTGTTTTGCCTGTGGTTTGACGGCGCTTGCGGCGAAGGCAAAAACGGCAAAACGCAAGCCTACGACTGGGAGCGCTACTACGCGGTTATCCGCGAGCTGCAGCCCAACGCCGCCATTTGCATCGTGGGTCCTGATGTGCGCTGGGTGGGCAACGAAGCCGGCGTTTGCCGCCCCAGCGAATGGAGCGTTGTGCCGTCGTTTTTGAGCAAGGCAGAGGTGATTGCCGCAGCCAGCCAGCAAGAAGACGGCAAAGCACCCACCATCAACCTCGATGGCGACGACGCATGGGCTGCGTGGGACATCGGCTCGCGCAAGCAATTGATGAAGCATCAAAATTGGGCGCCCATTTGGTATCCCGCCGAAGTGGACGTGAGCATCCGCAAAGGCTGGTTCTATCACGCAAACGAAGACCACACCGTCAAACCCCTTGCCAAGCTGCGCGAGATTTACTACAAAAGCGTGGGCGCAAATGCCTCGCTGCTGTTGAACATCCCGCCCACGCCGCAGGGCGTGATTCACGAGCGCGATGTGGACACGCTCATCTCGCTGGGCGCGCAACTGAAGGTGGACTTCAAGGAAAACCTCATTGAGGGTTCAACCATGACGGCAAGTTGCCAGCTCGACGACGCCCACGGCGCACAAAACATCGTGCTGCCCGGCAGCGACAGCTACTGGCACAGCGGCGAGCTTCACAAACCCGCCGAACTCGTGCTTGACCTCGGCGATGACCTCGACATCAACAAACTTGTGCTCAAAGAACACATCGCCACCGGCCAGCAAATTGAAGCGTTCAAGCTCTACATTGACCAAAACACCGAAGAAACCGGCGCGTCCAAATGGAAGCTGCTGGAAAAAGGCACGATCATCGGCC
This sequence comes from Oscillospiraceae bacterium, assembly GCA_009786735.1. Taxonomy (GTDB): domain Bacteria; phylum Bacillota; class Clostridia; order Oscillospirales; family Acutalibacteraceae; genus WRMQ01. The sequence continues at coordinate 6,905 of WQRM01000056.1, forward strand.
ACAAGCGCATCATTCAGTTCAACGAAACGCGCGTGCGCCGCTTTAAGCTGGTGATCACCGAGTGCCGCGGCTTCGCGACGCTTGAGGAGATTGAGGCGTACTGATTGTTCTTTTTTTGCAAAAAAAGAACCAAAAAAACCTAGCCGCGCTACGCGCGTGGGGATTTTTATGGGACGATAATAGGACACAGCGAAGCGACCAAGCTCCACCGCAGATGGTGTAGGGGCGGCAATCTGCCGCCCGTGGATTTTGATAGCGTGTGAAAGGATTAACAATGAATCTACGTGAACTGCCTGTTGTGCCCCTGCGCGGGCTGGTGATATTCCCGGAAAGCCGTGTGCACTTTGAGGTGGCACGGCCGGCTTGCGTGGCGGCGTTTCGCGCGGCGATGCAAGAGAACCAAGAGGTTTTTCTCGTCACGCAGCGCGACTACGTGACGGAAGAACCCGGGCAGGATGATCTGTTTGACGTGGGCGTGATTGCCACGGTGCGCCAGGTGGTGAAGAGCAGCACAGACAGCGGCATTCGTGCGTATGTGCAGGGCACATGTCGCGCAGCGCTGTGTGGAATTAGCCCGGCGGATACCCACAACACGGCAATCGTGCAGCCGCTGCCAGAGCTACCCGTGAAAGCGGCACAGCACCGCAAAGAAGAAGCCCTGCTGCGCCAAGCCAAAACCATGTTTGAGCTGTGTGCGCGGCACATTCACCTGCCGCCGGACATCCCACACACGGTGCTGTCGGCGCAATCGTCGGGGCGGCTGGCGGATTACATCGCCGACACACTGCCGCTTGAGATGGAAGACAAACAAGCGCTGCTGGAGGAAATCGACCTTGCCGCGCGGCTGCATCAACTGTGCGCCACGCTCGCCAAAGAGCACGAGTTGCAGCAACTGGAAGAGAAAATCGCCGTGCAAGTGATGCACCAGATGGATCAAAACCAGCGCGACAACTACCTGCGCGAGCAACGCCGTGCCATTTCCGCAGAGCTGGGCGAAAATGAAGACGTGAACGAGCAAGCCGATGCGTTCCACGCAAAAGTGTTGGCGCTCAACTTGCCGCAAGACATTGAGGACAAGCTGGTGAAGGACTGCCAACGCTTCGCCCGCACACACAGCCACAGCGCCGAAAGCGCGCTGCTGCATCTATACTTAGAGACCGCAACCGGGTTGCCGTGGCACAAGCAAAGCCGCGATAAATTGGACTTAGCTTCCGCGCACCGAAAGCTTGACCGCGACCACCACGGCCTGCGTGAGGTGAAAGAACGCGTGCTGCAATTGCTCGCGGTGCGCAAGCTCGCCCCGAACATCGGCGGGCAGATTCTGTGCCTGGCGGGACCGCCGGGCGTGGGCAAAACCAGTGTGGCGAAATCCATCGCTGAGGCAATGGGGCGCCGCTTTGCGCGCATCAGTTTGGGCGGTATTCGCGACGAAGCCGAGATTCGCGGGCACCGCAAAACCTACGTGGGTGCCATGCCGGGGCGTATCATCAACGCCATTAGCCAAGCGGGCACGAACAACCCCGTGATTCTGCTGGACGAAATCGACAAGCTGTGCAGCGACATGCGCGGCGACCCCGCCAGCGCCCTGCTGGAGGTCATGGACAGCGAGCAAAACCACGCCTTCCGTGACCATTTTCTTGAGCTGCCGTTTGACCTAAGCCGCGTGTTGTTCATCACCACAGCAAATGATGTGGGCGCCATCCCCAAGCCACTGCTCGACCGCATGGAACTCATCGAGATGCCAAGCTATACCGCGCAGGAGAAACTCCACATTGCGAAAAAGCATCTGCTGAAAAAGCAGCTGACCAGGCATGGGCTGAAGTCCGCGCAGCTCAAGCTCAACGATGCCGCATTGCGTGAAGTGATTGCGGGCTACACGCGTGAAGCAGGTGTGCGCCAGCTGGAGCGCAGGCTCGCCGCGCTGTGCCGCAAAACCGCGCAGCAAGTGGCGGCGGACGAGGCGTTCAAGCTTAGCTTAAAGCCGCCACAATTACATGACTGGCTGGGTGCGCGTAAGTACAAAGAGGA
>WQRM01000057.1 GCA_009786735.1 Oscillospiraceae bacterium
CCTACCCCGCATGCTCCAGCAGGAACGCGGCGAGGGTTTCGCCGAACACACGCCCGGCGAGCACGGCTTCTTGCAGGGTGTTGGCATCTGTGCCGATCTCGAAGAACATCGCGTAGGGCGCAAGATCCATGTTAAAGCGGCGCGGCGTGAACCACAGCGGCTTCATCAGCCCGGGATAGCGTTGCTGCGCAAACACATGCAGCTGCGACATCATCGCAAGGTTTGTTTCCCAGTTGGGGAAGTTGCCCACGTTTTCGTCCACACCGGCAAGCAGCATCACCTGCGCGATTTGGTGACCCATGATGTTCGCAATCGGCTTGATGCGGTCGCCGTTGGCGCGGTGGATGGCATCGCGGTGCACGTCAATGGTCAGCTGAATGGACGGATAGCGCGCCATCCAGTATTGAATGGCCAGCCGCGAGCGGTCATAGTGCCCCGGCCAAGGCACGTCAAACACCGACGTGTCGTGAATCACGTTGAACCCGGCGCGGCGCAGCATATACACAATTTCGTCGCCCACGCGCACAATGTTGCGGTTGTAGTCCTCAGTGCGCGAGTCCCAGTTGGCGGCAAACCAGGGGCGGTCAATAATCTCAAACCCCTCGGTGGTGTGCGTGTGATAGACCAATATGCTGGGCAGGTTTGGGTCAAGCTGCAGGGTGAGCGGTCGTGCCAAGTCTTGCGCAAAATCGCGCGCTTGCTGCGTTGCGGTGAGGTTATACACCGCAAGATCACCCACCACATGGGTCGCATGGCGGCTGGTGTAGTGAATCGGCACAATGTTGCCGCCGGGCACATGGTCAGCGAACTCGTAGTACGCCTCGTCCATCAGCACCAGAATATCCGTCGGCGTGGACATCAGGTCAATGTCGCCGGTGGTTACGGGACGGCGGCGGCGGCGTGTTGGCTGCGCACGTGGCACGTAGCGTGCATCGGCGGGCAGGTCGGGCAGATCTTGCAGCAGCACGGCAGCGCCCTGCGGCAGTTCGATGCCTGCGCTGATTATCGCCGCGCTTTGCAGCAGACTATCCCCCGCCAGCAGGCTGATGGCCGCCACCAGCACCATCGCCAGGGCAATGAGCTTGTTTCGATTCACGATAACCTCCCCACAACACGATTATCGCAGTATATGCTGGACAGGGTGTGGGTATGTGTGGATTGAGATGAAGTAGACCTGTAGGACGCGCCGCAGCGGGTTTAATCTCACCATATTTTTATCGCCGGGTGGCGCGTCCGCCACCCCTACAGGTTGTGGACTGGTGGGTCTTGCAAAAAAATTCGCACCCCCCTGTCCTGCGGCGAATCTTCGCACCCCCCTGTCCTGCGGGACATCCCCCCTCTAAAGAAGGGGGCGGGGCTTAAGGATATGCCGTCAGCGGGCTTTCGGCTGCAAGCCCTTGGCTCCCTCTGATAGAGGGAGCTCCCGCCGCAGCGGGTGAGGGTGGGGTGCGGAGCACATGCAAATCCCCCACGCGCGGTGCGGCGTACCCCCACCTGCACGTCTGCGACGTGCTTTCCTCCCCCAAGGGGGAGGCACAGAGCCCCTGCGCTGAGGTTATGCAGTGCGATTGCGAGTTTGACAATATCTCATTAAATCCCCCCACGCGCGAAGCGCGGCTAGCTTTTTTTGGTTCTTTTTTTGCAAAAAAAGAACAGAGAAAAAAGGAGGTCACCATGGAACACGAACGACTATCCAAACGCAACTTGTGGAGCTACACGCTCACGGGGGTGGGGCGCGACACGGCGGCGCAGCTGTGGTCGGGCAACCTGCTGAACTTCATCATGTTCACCCGCAGCCTCACGGCGCAGCAGTTCGGCGTGATTAACGCGCTGATGGTGGCGGCGAGGGTGTTCGATGGCTTCACCGACCCGATCATGGGCAACATCATCGAAATCACCCGCACGCGCTGGGGCAAGTTCAAACCGTGGATTGCCATGGGCATGGTGCTGACGGCGGTGGTGGTGATCATCACCTTCAGCACCACGCTGCAAGACTGGCAGTTCGTCACGTTCATCGGCATCATGCTGTTTGTGTATAGCAAGGTGTTCACCTTCAACGATGTGGGCTATTGGGGCATGCTGCCGTCGCTTGCCAGCCAAAAGGCTGACCGCGACAAGCTCAGCGCCCGCGCGATGCTGTTTGCGGGCATCGGCGGGGGGATTGCGTCGATCCTCATTCCCATGCTCACGGTGGGTGATTTTGCGCTGGGCGGCAACGCGCTGCAGGCCTATGCTCGGCTGGCGATTGTGTTCAGCGTGGTGGCGATGGCGTTCCAGCTGCTGACGCTCATTGGCGTGAAGGAAAAAGCGCTGCCGCCCAAAGGGGAGGACACCGTTAATCGCGTGGGGCTGCGCACGATCTTCCGCACCATTCGCCGCAACGACCAGCTGACGTGGCTGATGATTATCTTTTTGCTGGCGACAACCGGCGGCAACATCGTCGCCAGCATGTTGGGCACGAACTTCATCTTCTTCCGCTTTGGCTACCAAGGGATTCTTACGACGATTTTCATGACGCTGGGTGCGGTTGCCACCGGCGTGGTGCTGCTGCTGTATGAACGGGTGTCGATACGGTTCTCGCGTGCGAAATTGCTGAAGATTGCCACGGTGTGCATCCTGGCGGGGAATGCGTTCATCCTCGTTGTGGGTGTGCTGCCGATTCGTCCGTGGCAAGTGCAGTTTGGGCTGATGACCTTGGGCAACTTGTTCGCGTTTGGTGCGTTTGGCGTGTATGGCTTGGTGGTGCTGGTGTGTGTGGCGAACACGGTGGAGTATAACGAATGGCTCACCGGCACGCGCGCGGAGGGCATCATCTTCAGCATTCGTCCGTTCATCATTAAGCTGGGGCATGGTGTGGTGCAATTGATTGTGTGGCTGGTGTTCATGGCAACCGGCGTGTTGCAACACACTAACGCCATTGCGGGCTATGAACAGCAGACCGCCATGGGCTACATCAACACCGACGTGCGCATGGAGCACATCACCCAAGTGATCGACGCGGTGCCCGCCGGGCGCACCCTTGCGCTGCTTGCGGCGATGACAATTATCCCCAGTGTGCTGGCGCTGGTGTCCTATTGGCTGTTTAGGGGGAAATTCACGCTCACCGAGCAGCGCTACGAGCAGATATTGGGTGATCTTGCCCAAAGGGACAACGAAACAATTGGTTGAATTGCACAAAATGAATATGCTGCCATAAAATAGGGTTGACTTTTCTATGAACATAGTGTAAAATGGAGAAGGCTACATGTATTCTTAATTATAGAAACGTGTTTTGAATTATACTTGGAGGAGAAAGTATGAAACTGTTACGTAAACTACCGAAACGCACCCTAGCCGTTGTGTTGAGCATCGTGCTGGTGGTGGTCTCACTGCCGCTGGTGGCAAGAGAACGGGGGCAGGCGATTGACCAGCCGCTGAACACCGCCATGGTGCGCGCGCTGGCTCATGCGTTGAGTGAGCCCGACCCGGACAGCCCGGGTCAGCGTCGCATTTTGCCGGAGATTGAGGCTATGACTTGGTCGTTCCCGCGCCAGCCTGGCACACCTGGCAGCAACGCGCATGGGGCATGGGGGCGAGAGCCAAGCGGCGGTGCCATCGCTGCGGTAAACACCACTGTGTTTGCCAACAACGCTCCCAATGCGATGTGGGAAGTGATTGAACGCTACCACGCGATTATGCGGCATAGCCATGATCGCACGATTGTGGAAGTAACACACGGCGAAACGATGGTTATCGGTTCGTTTGTGTTCCCGGCTAGCATGAACGCAATGATTCGTGACTATATTTTCCGTTTATACCCTGAGTTGGAAGTTAGTGATGCGCTGTTTGATTTGCTGGGTCAAGCGCATGTAGGTGAGGGATCCATCACTTACGACACATTTCAATGGGCTTCTGGTGGCACGCCTTTGCATGGTGCGCGTGGACGTCCCGGTCGTCTTGGCTCACCATATTCTAACTTTGATGAAATGGACTGCGGCGGTGCGTTGTTTGGTGGTGTTTCGAACAACAACATGCACACTGACAGCGTAACTTGGAATAACCCTAGCCATGCGGATCGCCACCGGATTTATGGTGAAGCAACCGCAGTCGGTCGCGTCACGCGTACGCAATTGGAAATGTTCCGCTCGTTTGACAGCATTGATGATATTCCGAACGCCGGTTATCTGACGCGTGAGATGAGAACGCATTTGCATAGTTTTATGACGCGCATTTCTTCTGGCTTTTTGGGCATTGGTATCGCACAATTTGTTTGGTTGGTCAACGGCCACCGGCCACATGGTCTTCGCGTAGGAAGCGGCGACAATCAAGTGGATGCTAACCACATCCGCTGGGGCGCCCACCACGCCGCTGCGTGGGCTCATGCTCAATACCATGGCTTTATGGTTCATGATCTCAATCCCGTGGATACGGTACCTGCGCGTGAAGTGATGATTGACTACCGTGCAGCGATCAGCCGCGATGGTCAGCTTGGTAGTTGGGTTGACTACGAGTATCTTCGTGTGCTCAGCCGCACAGAATTGCTGCAACGACAAGTGGCGTTGAGCACGGCGTTGAATGCTCTTCCCGTCGTGTTTGCACAAGAAGGCGGCATCGCTGCTCCTGTGTTGGAGCATTTTGGCTTGCCCACCTTGCAATTTGGGCAAGAAACACTCGACATTATTAGCCAACTGCTTGCGGTGTTTTTGAACACTGCGGTGGATCATGCGTCGTGGTTCTTCAGCCCTGCGACGGCTCCGGCGCCCGGCGTGGTTTTCCACGACCAAGCTCCCGGTGCGCGCCATGTGTTTGACAGCGTCGCGCAGACGCATATGGACAACCCGGGCTATGACTTGCGCGAAGATTTCATCAACAGGGGCTTCACGCTGGCAGAACTGCAAAGTCTGTATCGCGAAGCAGCCTTTCGTCGTGACCGCTTGCTTGCTATCTATAATGATGTTACGGTGGACTGGGACAACTTGGTGTTTGCAGCAAGCTTCCTGATTGAACATGCCTTTGTGTTGGATATTGACCGCGCGGTGGCGTGGATGACCCGACTGAACAGCGTTATTCAACGCTGGGAAATCTGGGACATGCGCGATGCCATGGTGGCACTGATTGATGCCAGCGCGAACTACAGCGAAGGGCGCAACCCCAACTTGGGTGAGTATCCCTTTGAGGGTGACTACTTTGGTGACAGTGATTACGCCAATAGCTTCAGCGTCATTGTGGCTTGGCGCGACACCATTATTGGCCAGCAAGGCTTCCTAGACACCAAGGGTGTGATGGGTTATGCCAGCTATGTTGAAGCAATTGTTGGATTTGATTATCAAGTTAACACAGTAGCATACTTTCACCACAACCGCCTGCTTGACCTTGCTGCTGAGATTGCCTATCGTGAGACGCACTACTTTAGTGAAGCACGCTGGTATTCTTTCCGTGACTTCTTCCTGCCGTTGATGGCCGAGTCGCCCTTTGCGCACCGCTCGCCGCAGTGGCTGATGAGCACCCTGAATGGCAGCGAAATGCGACTGATTGGCGGAAACTGGGTGGAGGTGCCGTTCCCGCATCCCAATGCGCCACGTCCGTCCTACCGCGGCGTGCGCCAGAACATCCAGGCGTATATTTCGATGGCGAATGAGGCGTATGCCTACTTCGGCAACCGTGACCCCGGTGGGGAGTGGTATTCGATTTTCGGCGGCGGATTCTATGAACAAATCCGCTTGATGGAACTGCAAATGCAAGAAGCAATTGCGGTTAACCTTGCCATGCACGCTCAAGAAGCCATGAGTATCATTTATGAGCTCAAAGACGCAGGGGTTGACCCAACACGCATTGATGCGCTGGAGGTGTTTCACCCACGCTATGACTATATCAATGTGCTTAGTTGGAACACGATGGATCAGTTGTTGACTATCGTCAGAAGAATGGGCTTTGTTGAGGGCACTCATGATGCGCCGAACTGGACACGATACAGTGACCCGTTCTATTTCCTCCAACATGTAATTGGCGATCTTTCGCAGATTGAGCTGCCTGGTTATCCAAACCTGATTGCGCGGGCTGATATTATCTTCCTGCGGGGAATTGAAGCGCAATATCGAATCTTTTTGCAAAACCCACAGAACCACCACCGCAGGGCGAACCTGCCCGCGCCGCAGCGTGCAGCAACACCGCGGACTGCAGGGCAGTCAAACCCGTTCATGGATATCCGTGACAACCACGACTATAACATTAACTCAGGCGACCCGGGCAAAGAGGGGCTTGAGCACCTCATCTATGGCTTGGACGCATTGCTGACGGGCAACCTCGCGCCGTTTGTTCAGGCGATGGGTGCCCTTGGCATTGACTTGCCGAGTGATGCGCTGGAGCTGCTGCCTGGCATGGAACTTGATCTTGGTGCAATGCTGGGCGCTGACCCGCTGAACGTGGGCAGCATCTTGCAAGATGCCATTAGCGCGGTGCTGTTTAGCGACGCGACGGTGAACATGATTGTGCAAATGCTCTATGATTTGCTGTTGGGTGAGTTTGAGTATATTTGGGCAAATGAAGTGCAAAGGTTGAGTGGCCGTGGTCGTGTTCGTCTTGGTGTTATTCGTGAGTTGGGCATGAGTATCACGGTTACGGGCCTTAACCTTCAGATGTTCCCGTTGTGGGACGTGCTCAACTCGAACGTATATGTCGGCACGGCGCTGCGCATGAACGGATTGCCTTCGCTGCGCTTGTATCCGGATCTGCTTGCGCGCGCCATTGACCCCGGGATGTTCCCAGAGGCACGCAACATGTTGCTGGGCGTTGGCACGCCGTATGCCAGCACATTGGGTTCTGGCACAAACAATCAAAATGCGGTTTCGCGATTCCGCGTTGATATGAATGACCGTCAGGCGTATCCCACCAATGCATGGAATCGCTATGGCTCGCCGCACATGTTTGATGCCGATGGCAACATGCTGCTGTATTGGGGCATTAATGGAGACCCAATCCGTTTCCGCCAAGCGTTGAGCCAAGCGCTCAGCGGCGTTTTGCCACTTTTGCAAACGTTGCTGTTTGATCGCCATGCTTATTTGCATGCAAATGGCTGGGCGTTGACGGTTGCGGGTGGGTCAGCGCGTGTAAGCACGGGGATTGGTATTAGCATTGGGGGCGTAGGCCTTAGTGGTCATGGTGTGTTGAGCTTGAGATTTAGTGGTCCTCGACGTCAAGGCAATGCCTATGTTGGTGGTCTTGACCTATATCGCAATTTGCTCGTGCCCATTTTTGAAATTCTGCTGGGCGAAGACCTAACGGGTTCCGGCTTGATTATGAACACGAATGATACGGGCGTCTTTGGCACCACTGTGGGCATGCCAGCTGGGCAAACAAGCTTAAGCAGGGGTGACCTCACCTCGGCGACGCGCCAGATTGTTGATGGCATTCTTTACCCGGTGGATGAGCTGCTTCGCCGCATTGGTGAAGCTCCCATTGCCACAGTGGTTGATTTGCTGCCCAACTTGGCGTTTGCCTTCAGCGCACAACGCATTGAGCCATTGTTGCGAGGCTTGGCGCTCATGATTGACGCGACGTTTAATGAGAGCGCAAGTTCAATCGAAGTTATTGGCTTTATTCCGATCACCACTTTTGTTGCCCCTGCGCTGGCAGATTTGCTGCCAACGGAAAGGCTGGATTTGAGCGACATGTTGCTGGGCGCCCTTGACATGAACATGCTGCGTAGCTTGGATGGTTTGCTTGCTGCGTTGAACGTGGAATTGCCCTTTGACTTGCCGCCGCTGACGCAATTTGCCGCAATGGGCACGATGCTGACGAGCAATCATCCCAACCTCAACTATCGAGTGGAAACTGCGCGTGCGCCGGGTGTTCAGCGTGTGTATATCCGCGCTGACCGTGCCGACGTGCTGAACGTGCTGCTGCAATGGCTGCTTGGTAGCGGGCTGATTGCAGAAATTCTGCCGGATGATTTGGTGCCGTTCTTCATGCAAGGCACAGCGGAAGAAATGGTTGCCGCTGTGGCACAACTTGCCGCACCGATTTACTATGCTGCGCCGCCTGTGGTGCTGCATGCGCCTGTGAACGTTGCCTACAACCCATTCCCCAGCTGGTGGGGGCGCGAAGGCGAAGTTGGCGCTGAACAAGATGCACGCTTCCTGGTGAATCATGCTGACCGCGTGCTGGGTCACGTGTGGACAGTGATCACCGGTCAGCCCTCGCTGTCGGCTGGCATCAACGACCTGCTGGTGGAGCTGCTTGAGCCTGCAAACCTGTTTGTTACGCTGACCGATACGGTTATTGATCTGCTGGATGAACTGCTGGACGGCGACATCGCCGACATGATGGATGCACTGCTGCCGTTGATTCCGCTGCTGGTGGTGAGCGATGGCAATCCGTTTGACGTGGAAGCCATTCTTGATGCAGTGCTGGCATTTGATGCGACGGCTCGTGCGGCCACGATTAACGATTTGACCGATTTCGTGGAAGCGATGGGCGAGTTTATCTCCCCGCTGATGCCGATTTTGAATGTGCTGCTGTTTGGCTCGAACCTTGGTGTGCCAGACACCGGTTTGCCTGCCACTGCAGGCACCGGAACCCGCGGTATCGTGACGGTTTATGGCTACAACGGCTTTGAAAATGGGCTGTTGCACCTGTATAACCTCCTTGCGAGTGCGCTGGGGATTCCCGCGTTCACCGCGCCTGCGGCGAATGCGAGCGATGCCGCCAGAATCAACGCTATTCTGCTGCCCATCGTGGACATTGTGAATGCGATTTTGGATGCTCCGGTTAACTCGCTGCTGTCGCTGCTGCCGAACCTCATTTTCTTCATCGCAGCACCGGCGCAATCGGCTGACCCGACA
>WQRM01000058.1 GCA_009786735.1 Oscillospiraceae bacterium
TACACAATACATGAAAATCCTCGCTGCGCGAAAACCACCCCGCCGTTGCGACGGCACCCCTCCACACCCACCCCACGAAACAGGTTTCGCGGGGACCCCGGCGCAGGGGAATGGGGCTTGCGCCTACGGCGGGCAAGTCGCTTCGCTGTGCCCTATTCCAGTCTCATAAAACCACCTGCGGTGGAGCTCGGTCGCTGAAGATGAACGGGCGGCAGGTTGCCGCCCCTACACACGAATCCCATAAAAATCCCCCGCAAAGCGCATAGGTTTTTTTGATTACTTTTTTTGCAAAAAAAGTAATGCCCGCGCGGCGAGCGCACTACTCGCGTTCGGGGACGAGCAAGCCGTAGCCGCCGTCGTTGCGGCGATAGACGACGTTGAAATGGTCGGTTTCGGCGTTGAGGAAGAGGTAAAACTGGTGACCGGTGAGGTTCATTTGCAGGATGGCTTCGTCCACGTCAACGGGTTTGCAGCAGACGGCTTTGCGGCGCACGACATCGAAGTCTTCTTCGGCTTCGTCGGCGATGTCGGTGAAGTCAAAGCGGCTGACGGTGTTGCGTTTTTCGAGCCGGGTTTTGTTCTTGCGCAGCTGCCGCACGAGGACATCCACGCAGCTGTCGAGGGCGTCGTTGATTTGCTGTGCGCCTTCTTCGGCGCGCAAAACCATGCCGCCAAAGCGCACGGTGACCTCAACGGTCATGCCGTTTTTTTGGGCGGTGGCGGTGATTTTTACGTCGGCTTGGTCGCTGTCTGGTCCGAGCAGGCGGGCGAGCTTGGCGAGTTTTTTCTCGGCGTGGGCTTGGAAGGTTGGACCTGCGGTGCACTTGCGGGCAACGATGGTGATGTTCATGGGAGCCTCCTTTGTATGTTAATGCTGGGGCAGCAATTTGCCGCCCCTCGTTTGCTTAATCGATGGACTCACCGGCGGCGGTGAAGTAGACCGAAGTGAGACCGCCGAAGTGTGCGCTGAACGTAGCGCCCAGACTAGCGGATTGCTGCTGCCGTGTTGCGTCATCTTGTTCAGCCATGAAGCCCTCGTTCATGTCGAGGGTCGCTGTGCCGTCACCATGCAGGGTGTAGCCGAGCAGATGCGTGCCTTGCGGCAGCGCGCCGTGCTCCACCAGCAGGCGCACGATGTCCTCGGGCGTGCCGTCGAAGTCGGCGTAGACGGTGTCCATATAGACGCTGTAGAACGGCGCATCGCCGATGGTTGCGATGTGCAGCGCCACTTGCTGGGGTGGCTCGGTTGTGATTGTGGTTTCGGTGTACGGCTGCGCGGGCGTGCCGCAGGCGGCCAGCACCAGCGCAAGGGCGGCGAACAGGGCTATACTAGCGAACAATTTCTTCATAAACTTTCCTCCTGTGATGTGTTGATACAACTAGTATACCACATTAGGCGGCAAAAGTAAAGTTACAAAGTTGTAACTTTTTCGGCGCGTTCGCGAAAACCACCCCGGCGGAGGGGAATTGGGCTTGCTTCTTCAATGCCATGGAAAAAACTTCCGGGCGGCAGATTGCCGCCCCTACACGCGCCGCTCATCAAAAATCCCCCCATGCGCGCAGCGCAGCACCCCCCTGTCCTGCGGGACATCCCCCCTCTAAAGAAGGGGGCAGGGGCTTGCTTCTTCAGCTTGACATTAAGCGTGCACCGCGAAGCGCCTGCTCCCCGCAGGGGCGTTCGCGTTCGGCTTGGCTGGGGCGCAGGTAGTTGAGTTGCAGCTGCGTGACGCAAGTGTAGTCTTCGTCACGTGCTGCCAAGATTGCCCCCCAGGCTCGCTGCACGCGGATTTCCTCGGGGGCAAGCTGCCAGCTCTCATGTTTTTGCATGGTGTCATAGCAAAGCTGCGCGCCGTCGCCGCAAAACCACACAGGGGTGTCAAGCGGCAGGTGTTGCTCAAGCTCGGCGATGGCGATGGCTTGGTCGTCGCACAACCTCATCAATTGCGCATTGTGCATTGCGAATTGCGCATTGTAAACCTGCAGGCGGCGGGCGTCCATCGCGCAGCACAGCGTGCCCTCAAGTTCACTTGCACCAGCGGCGATAGCGGCCAATGTGGATACGCCCGCGCAGGGGATTTCACGCGCGATGGCGATGCCCTTGGCCGTTGCCGCGCCGATGCGCAGACCAGTGAAGCTACCGGGGCCGTGGGTGACGCAGATGCGGTCAATTTGCGCGATGGCGAAGCCGCAGCTCACCAGCAGCGCATCGATGACGGTGAGGAGGGTTTCGCTGTGCTTTTGGCCGCTATGCAGCAGGGTCTCTCGCACGAGTTGCCCGCTGTGTGCGATGGCGACGGACAAAAATGTCGCCGAGGTGTCAATCCCCAGGGTGAGCAATGGTGATTCTCCGTTCGTTTTCGTTGAGGGTTTCGATGTGCACGCGCACGGCGTTGGGCGGCAGCTCGTCGGCGATGTTCTCGCTCCACTCGACGGCTAGGACGCGCGTGCCGTCGAGGTAGTCATACCAGCCGGTGCTCTCGAGATCGTCGGCGGTGGCGACGCGGTACATGTCGAAATGCACCAGCTGCGGGTGCTCGTGCACGAGGGCGTAGGTGGGGCTGGTGATGTCGTCGTCCGCCATGCCGAGCCCCTGCGCCAGCCCGCGCACAAACGCCGTTTTGCCCGCGCCCAGCCCGCCAAACAACGCCACAACCGCGCCGGGGGCGAGTTGCCGAGCCAGCTGGGTGCCGAGTTGTTCGGTTTGGTGGGGGTGGTGGGTGGTGTGGGTCATGGTGCCACCCCATGTGTTGCGCGCAAGGCATCCAGTTCGGCGCGAAAAGCATCAAGTGCGCCACGTTGTTCCTCGGAAAGTCGAGTGGCTTCGTTCATAGTAGTTCGATGCAACTGCTTTATGTCGATTCCATGAGCAAGGCTTAAATCAACATCTTGGAAGTCTGAGCTCATAAACTTAGCCCCGCAAAATACTGTGTTCTTAAGCTCAGCACCTTGAAATTTTGAATTCGAGAGGCTAGCGTATTGAAAATCCACCTGATTAAGCTCAGTGCCTTGAAAATCTGCTTCCTCAAGTTGAGCACCTTGTAGCGTCATGCGTGAAAGCACAATATCTAATGCTTTCAACCCACGCAAATCAACTTTGTAGCTTGATTCTGTGAAAAATAGCGATGCAACCTCAGCCGCTAGATAAACACCCGCATCGGGGCATTTTCCTCTATCCAAATTTTCAATAGCTTCACGAATAAACAGCCCCAGTATGCGTACAATGTCTTCTTGCTCTTCGGGAACGGCTCGGCCAAGTTTTTTCAGTTCACCTAGCGCAAACATGCGCTTATTCAAGTGTTTGCTTTGCAGCTCACTAATAGCCTTACCAAGCCTGACACTGATTGACTGGTCAAGCTCAGCATATCCCTTTGTGCGTTGAAGCCGTTCATTCTTTCGATTAAGCAAATACGGAACTATACTGCCAACAAGCGCCCCCCCCAATCCTCCAATAGCGGCAGCAATTAGGGCTGGCCAAATATTATCACCCATACGCTCACCCCGCTGAGTAGTTCGGGGCTTCCTTGGTGATTTGCACGCCGTGGGGGTGGCTTTCAATCAGCCCGGCGTTGGTGATGCGCACAAACTTGGCTTGGGTTTGCAGCTCGGCGATGGTTTTGCAGCCGGTGTAGCCCATGCCAGCACGCAAGCCGCCCAGCAGCTGATAAATTGTGTCGGACACAGGGCCTTTGTAGGGCACGCGACCCTCGATGCCCTCGGGCACGAGCTTGCGGGTTTCGGCCTGGAAGTAGCGGTCGCCGCTGCCTTGGGATTTCTCCATCGCACCCATGCTACCCATGCCACGATACACTTTGAACTGGCGGCCTTGGAAGACCTCAGTGTCACCGGGGGATTCCTCACACCCCGCCACCAGCGAGCCGACCATCACGCAGCTGGCACCGGCGGCGATCGCCTTGACGATTTCGCCGCTGTACTTAATGCCGCCGTCTGCGATGATGGGCACACCGAAGGGTGCTGCGGCGTTTGCGCTATCGTAAATCGCGGTGATTTGCGGCACGCCGATGCCCGCCACCACGCGCGTGGTGCAGATGCTCCCCGGGCCAATGCCGACCTTCACGGTGTCTGCGCCGGCGGCGATGAGGGCTTTCGTGCCGTCTGCGGTGGCAACATTGCCGCCCACGAGCGTGATGTGCGGATACGCTGCCTTGACTTTGCTGATAGCCTGCAGCACGTTTTGGCTGTGCCCATGCGCGCTGTCGAGCACAAAGGCATCCACGCCGCGCTCGGCAAGGGCGGCGGCGCGCTCGAGCACGTCGTCAGTCGCGCCCAATGCGGCGGCGCACACCAAGCGACCGCGTTCGTCACGGGCGGAGTTGGGGAACTTGGTCGCCTTCTCGATGTCCTTGATGGTGATGAGCCCGCGCAAGTTGCCCAGCTCGTCCACCAGAGGGAGCTTCTCAATCTTGTGGCGCATGAGGATTTGCTTGGCTTGCTCAAGCGTTGTGCCAACGGGCGCGGTGACGAGGTTTTCGCTGGTCATCACGCTTGCGATGGTGACGGTGTAGTCCTCCAAAAAGCGCAGGTCACGGTTGGTGAGGATACCCACCAGCTTGCCTTGCACCACCACCGGCACGCCCGAAATTTTATACTTGCCCATGAGTGCGTCAGCTTCGGCGACGGTGTTGTCCGGTCCGAGCGAAAATGGGTTGACAATTACGCCGTTTTCGCTGCGCTTGACCATGTCAACCTGATTGGCTTGTTCGTCAATCGACATGCTTTTGTGGATGACCCCAATGCCGCCTTCACGCGCGATGGCGATGGCCATGCGGGCTTCGGTGACGGTGTCCATGGCGGAGGTGATGATGGGCATGTTCAGCGCGATGCGGTTGCTCAGGCGCGTTTGCAGCTGCGCTTGATTGGGCACTAGGCTGCTTTCGGCGGGCACGAGCAGCACGTCGTCAAACGTCAGACCCTCTTTGGCGAATTTATCGGCAAGCTGTTGCATGGTTTGTCCTCCCCTGTTATATTCTATGTTATCCTTTATTATAGCATTTATTGTCGCGGGTTGTCAAGGGAGGATTTTGTGAATTTTTCACGAGCACTAAAACCCGGGCGAGGTTGTGCTCCGCACGCCTTCCTCACCCTCCCCGAGGTCGGGAGCTCCTTCCAGGGGAAGGAGCTTGGGGGCTTGCGCCTGCGGCGGGCAAGTCGCTGCGCGAAAACCACCCCGGCGTTGCCCCCTCAGTCACGCTGCGCGTGCCAGCTCCCCCGCACGCGGTGGAGCCTCTGGCGATACCTGCACAACCCATTAAAATCTCCACGCGAAGCGCATCGGTTTTTTTGCGCTACTTTTTTTGCAAAAAAAGTAGCATCGCATCTCCGCGCTACGCCATCCACCCGCGAGCCCCGCCACCGACGGCACGGCTGGTGAGGGCACGCCAAGTGTTGCAGCCGACGATGCCGTCAACGGTGAGGCGTTGGTTGGCTTGGAAGCGCTCGACGGCGCCGTTGGTGATTGGGCCGAAGAGTCCGTCTACGTTCAGGCCGGCGTTTTGCACGGTGTTGAGGGCATCTTGCAGGATGCAGACGTAATTGCCCATGCTGCCGCGGCGCAGCAAGGGATAGCCCGCAGAGCACGCCGGCGGGAACGTGCGGCGATCCATGTGCACCCAGGTGGGTGTGAGATGGGCGGGATCAATGTGCCCCCAAATGCGGCTGCTGATAGCCAGGTTGCGCATCTGGTTGCGCGTGGCAGCGGGAAGGTTTTGCCCGACGTCGAAGGCCGTGCCCGCGTAGTGTTGGCTTTGCTGCGCGTGACCACCCTCGCCAATGCGGCGAAAGCAAAACGGCACCACGATCGGTCGCGCCCACAGGTTGCGAAACGCCACCCAGGCCTCCATCGTGGCGGTGTTCGTCCACAGCAAGGTGGAGCGCGAACTGCCGCGGAACTCGCCCACGCGCAGGGTGGGGTTGGCGTGGGGCATGGGGTCGCGGGTGTCGAGGGTGTAGCGTTCCATCTGGTTGGTGTGCATGTTGTGGACTAGGACGGTCATGGTCATGGCGGCCTCCTGAATAATTCGTAATGCGTAATTCATAATTCGTAATTATATATGCGGGAGGACGTGCTAACATGAAAAAACCCGCCGTGGTGGCGGGTTGGTTAATGCTAGAATGTTAGATGATGCGTGCACAGCGAAGCGACATTATTCTTCGTCAAACGAAATGGCGTTGGAGATGACGGTTTCGCTGTCGCTGCCAAAGCTTGCCACAACTTCGTCTTCCATGCTCACTTCTTCGTAGACTTCTTCCATGGGCTCTTGCGGCAGCAGCGCACGCATGGAAAGGCTCACACGGCGGCGGTCGAAGTCGATGCCCACGATTTGCGCCTGCACCACTTGACCAATCTCCAGCACGTCTTGCGGGGATTCCACGCGCTCGTTGGCGATTTGCGAAATGTGGATGAGACCATCCACGCCGGGAATCACCCGCGCAAACGCGCCGAATTGCGTGAAGCTGACGATGGTCACGTCCGCAACGGTGCCTTCGGGATATTTCGTGCGCAGGATTGCCCACGGGTTGTCTGCTTCTTTGCGATAGCCCAGCGAAATTTTGCGCTTTTCGGGATCAAGGGCTTTGATGTACACTTCAACTTCGTCACCCACGCTGAACACTTCGCTTGGGTCTTTGACGCGGCTCCACGACAGCTCGCTGATATGCACCATGCCGTCCACGCCGCCAACGTCGATGAACGCGCCGTAGCTCATCATGGAGCGCACGGTGCCTTGCAGCACTTGACCAACTTCGGCAGTTGCCCAGAAGTTCGCAAGCGCTTCGCGCCGAGCCGCTTGGGTCACGGCCTTCACCGAGCCCACCGCACGGCGGCGTTGTTTATTCACTTCAATCACGCGGTACTGCACCGTTTGCCCTTTGAGGTCCTCCAAAGGATTGTCACGCGGGACACCCGTTTGCGATGCAGGCACGAACACGCGCATGCCGCCGGTCATCACCAGCACACCGCCGCGCACCACGTCAATCACTTTGCCCTCAAGCACTTCGCCGCTTTCTTCAGCGGCTTCAATGCCATACCACGCGGCCACCGAGTCAAACTTGCGCTTGCTCAGCTGCACGGTGCCTTCGGCATCGTTGGTTTTGAGGATAATCAAGTCCAGCTCATCGCCCACTTTCAAATCCTGCATGTGGTCGGCATTGGGGTCGTTGCTGTATTCATCAGCCACGACATAGCCGGTTTGCTTGCGCCCGATATCCACTTGGATTTCGGACGGGTTGAGCGCGGTGATGATACCCTTGACTTTTTGGTCAGTGCTCATGCTTTGCAGCGAAGCCTCCAGCTGTGCGCCAAAGTCATCGTCGCTTTGGAAGTTTTCTTGTTCGATTACGGTTTCGTTGGTCAGTTCGGACATGGTTTGCAGTGCCTCCTTTATTGTACGCGCAGGGGTTGACGCGCCCGCCGTGACGCCGATGTGCCGCAAGCCCGAAAGCTCGCCGTGCAGCCCCCGCACCTGGTGGCTATCTTCCACCAAATACGCCGGCCCGTGCGCCTCGGCCACAGCCACCAGCTTGCGCGCGTTTGAGCTTTGGCTGTCACCCACGACAACCATCGCCTCACAACGTTGCGCCAACTGCGCGGCAGAATTCTGCCTAAGCTGCGTCGCATCACATATTGTATCATATATTTTCGCATTTGTACAGTGTTTTTTCATAATTTCTTTGCATTTTTTCCATTCTTGCGCCAAAAAAGTGGTCTGGACAACCAAAACGGGGGTTCTCTCTGACAGTTCATGGGAATTTTGCAAAAAAACCTCCAGCTGCTGCGCGCTGCCCACCACCACGCAGTGCCCTGCGGCATAGCCACGAATGCCCACAACCTCAGGATGTTGCGCGTCACCGACGATGATGACCACGCCGTTTGCCTGTGCAACAATGGCGTGAATCTTCTTCACAAACGGGCAGGTGGCATCGCAAAAGTCGAGCTGCAGCATGGCGATGTCGTGCATCACTTGCTGCGGCACGCCGTGTGCGCGAATCACCAAGGTGTGACCGCGCGGGCACTCCCCTGCTGTGTGCACCACCACCGCGCCGCGCGCGAGGAAATCACCTGTGACTTGCTTGTTGTGGATGAGCTCGCCGAGCAACGCCACGGGCTTGCCTTGCGCCAGCAGCTGTTCGGTTGCATCAACCGCGCGCTGCACGCCAAAGCAAAATCCGCTGTGTTGGGCGAGTGTAATCGGCATGGGAACTCCTCGGCTAGTTTTGAATTATAGTATAGCACAGCGTGGCGCGTGTGTCAAGAACAAAGCACCCCTCCGAAGAGAGGTGCTTGTGGGTTAAGCGGGTTAGCAGCCGTAGATTGCCCAGCAAATCATGTTGCCGATCGCTCTGCCGCCGAGGAACATCAGCAGCGGAATGAGCACGCCAAGCGTGACACCACCGAACACGGCAAGCAGCACTTGCCACCAACGGCGGCGGGTGCCTTCGTAGCACTCGCAGTATTCACCGCAGTCGCCGGGCGCTGGGCAGTTGCCGTTGCAGCTGCAATCTGCGGGGCATCCATTGTCGCAGGCGCAGGGCGCGAGGACTTCGCCGCAATCACAATCGCCGGGGCGGATGGGACGGTTGCATTCGCCGAGGTTATCGCGGCAATCGCAATAGCCGGGGCGGACGGGACGGTTGCATTCGCCGAGATCGTCGTCGCAATCGCAGTAGCCGGGGCGGCTGGGACGGAGACACTCGTTGAGGTCGCCGTCGCAATCGCAATAGCCGGGGCGGCTGGGACGG
>WQRM01000059.1 GCA_009786735.1 Oscillospiraceae bacterium
CCCATCCCCCCTATAGATTGTGCGTTGACGCAGCGCCCCCCCCCTGTCCTGCGGGACATCTTCGCACCCCCCTGTCGCTGCGGCGACATCCCCCCTCTAAAGAAGGGGGCAGGGCTTAAGGATATGCCGACATCAAACTTTCGGCTGCAGCAGGCGAGGGTGGAGTGCGGAGCACAAACCAGCATGTAGGGGCGGTAATCTTGCCACCCGAAACCTTAACGCTACCATATTTTTATCGCCCGGGCGGCAAGATTGCCGCCCCTACAGGTTGCGGGCTGATGGGGCTTGCAAAAAACCCGCACCCCCTGTCCTGCGGCGACATCCCCCGCTACCAGAGGGGGACTTGGGGCTTGTTTCTTCAACGCATATAAATTATTCACCGCGAAGCGGCTAGGTTTTTTTGGTTACTTTTTTTGCAAAAAAAGTAACACGCGCCCCTACTCGCACACTCACTCCACCCCACGCACACGCAGCGGCACGCCCAGCTCGTCCGCAATGGCTTGGCACTGCGCGATTTCCTCGTCCGTCAGCACATCCACCACCGAAAGCACGACGTGTGGGATGTGCTTTTTTGCTGCCCGCGCGAACGCCAGCACCGCATCGAACGCTGCCTCGCCCCACTTCGTGCGCACCAGCGCGTGGTATCGCCCGGCGTTCGGCGCGTTGAGGCTGATGCTCACGCTGTCAATGAGCCCCGCGAGCTCGCCCGCCACCGCGCGACCGTGGATCAAATCACCCAGACCGTTGGTGTTCAAGCGAAGCTTCAACTGCGGGTGATGCTCGCGCAGCCATGCCGCCGCGCGCCGCAGATGCTCAAGCGCGCAAGTTGGCTCGCCATAGCCGCAAAACACGACCTCCCCTGCCCCGCTGAAGTCGAACCCCAGCAGCGCCTGCTCGATGTCCGCCCAAGCGGGCTCTTTCGCATGCCAAAGCGTGGCTGCGCTGCCCACGCCCTGCTGGGTTTCGCGCAGGCAGAACACGCAGCGGCAAGGGCAGCGGTTGGTGAGGTTGAGGTACGGCGTGTTGTGGTATGTATAAATAATGTTCATGGTACTATTTTAGCACGATGCGGACAGGGTGTCAAGACCGCAATTTCATATCAGACCAGCGAAGCGACCTATTCCATCCACAGGCACAGGGGCAAGGCGTAGCCAACCCACAGCACCACCCCCTGCAGCGGCAGCGCCTGCCCGGCGGCGAACAACTCGCCATAGCCCGCAAACTCTTCAAGCCTGCACAACAGCCGCAGGTGTTTGCTCGCCAGCCAAACATAGCCCTCGGGCGTGTTGTCGCAGTGGCAGGGCGCAAACTCACCCGCAATGTCATAGAATTGCCCCAGGTGGCGCGGCGGTTCGCGGTGCAGCTGCCCCGCTTTGCGCAGCGCTTGCACCACACGCTGCAGTTGAGCGATTTCGTGGGCCTGCAGCTGCTGTTCGTCATGCTTGAACTTCGTGTGCTCCTGCTTGGCTTTGTGGTGGATTTCTACGTTGCTGCGCTGGGTGGAGTGCGTGATACGCTTTTGCGCGGTAACACGCGACTGCGGCAGCTGCTGATACAGCTGCGTGATTTTGGGCTGAGCCCGATAAATAAAATACATCATATTTAAAATTTATGCAAATTGCCTGTTGAAAATGTTGCCTGGCTA
The DNA here is from genome assembly GCA_009786735.1 of Oscillospiraceae bacterium. Lineage (GTDB taxonomy): Bacteria > Bacillota > Clostridia > Oscillospirales > Acutalibacteraceae > WRMQ01. The sequence continues at coordinate 1,646 of WQRM01000059.1, forward strand.
TGGTATAATAGACGCTAGGCGTTAGATTTTAGATGCTAGATGATTAACGCACAGCGAAGCGACGGAGCCCCACCGCAGGTGGCACAGCGAAGCGGCTTGCTCGCCGCAGGCGTGTTATATATAGATAGCGCTGTGGCGGAATTGCCCGCCGCAGGCACGATATCACAGATAAGCTGAAAATTTGGGGTTGGAGTAAAAGATGGACGAGTTTCACAAACTATTCAAGCTGGTGCGCGAACAGCTGCGCCAAACAATGAGCGAAACCATTTTTGATGTATGGTTGAGCGACATGACGCCGGTTTCGTTTGAAAACGGCGTGGCCACGCTTGCGCTGCCGGAGTTCAAGCGCAAAGTGACCGAGCAAAAATTTATGCAAGACCTGCACAGCGCGTTTGAAGCCGCGCTGGGCTTTGGCGTGGAGATCCACCTGGTGGAGCCCGTGGAACAACCGCAGGCCTACACCGCACCGGAGCTGCAGCCGCAACCGCAACAGGCACGTGCATTGCCTGCGCAACGCCTGCCGCATGGGCACGAGGCCAACACCTTCGATGCCTTTGTTATCGGCGGGGCAAACAAGTTCGCGCATGCCGCAGCACTTGCTGTGGCGGCGAATCCCGGCAACTGCTACAACCCGCTGTTCATCTACGGCAACTCGGGGCTGGGCAAAACGCACTTGTTGAGCGCCATCTACCACGAAATCGCAGCGAACTTGCCGGGGCAGCGCTTCATCTTCACCACCGGCGAGGCATTCACCAACGACATGATTCACCATCTCACGCTCAAGAACATGCCGGAATTTCACCAAAAATACCGCAACGCGGACGTGCTGCTGGTGGACGATATCCAGTTCATCGCGGGCAAAGAGGCGATTCAAGAGGAGTTTTTCCACACCTTCAATGCCATCACACAAAGCGGCAAACAGGTGGTGCTCACCAGCGACAAACCGCCCAAGGACATGTCTACCCTGGAAGACCGCCTGCGCAGCCGCCTGAGCGCCGGGCTCATTGCTGACATTCAGCCGCCGGATTTGGAGACCCGCATGGCCATCGTCAAGCGCAAAGCCAGTGACATCAGCCTTGAGCTCAACGACGAAATTGTGGACTACATCGCCACGCAAATTAAGAGCAACATTCGCCAGCTCGAAGGTGCGGTGAACAAGCTCGAAGCCTTCGTGACGCTGCGCGGCATGCAGCTGAACATGAACACCGTCAAGGCCGCCACCAGCGACATCATCAGCGAAGAACGACCGCTGCCGGTGACCATCGAACGCGTGATTGAAGAGGCAGCGCGGGTGTTCAAGCTTAGCGCGGCGGACTTGCGTTCGCGCAATCGCTCGGCGGAAATTTCCAACGCGCGCCAGGTGTCGATGTATTGCATCAGCCAGATCACCCAGCTGCCCACCAAGGCCATTGGCAAGGAATTCAGCCGCGACCACTCCACGGTGGTGTATGCGCTGCGGGAGATTCGCGAGCGCGTGCTGCGTGAGCCGGGGCTGCGCAGCCAGATTGATGAGATTATCAAGAATGTGAATGAGCGGTAGCTCGACCACCCCGCCCTGTCACTGCGGTGACATCCCCCTCTAATTAACGCGTAAACTGCCCCCTCAGTCACGCCTTGCGGCGTGCCAGCTCCCCCGCCCGCGGTGGAGCCTTTGGCAACATCTACACAGTCCATAAAAAATCCCCCGCGAAGCGCATAGGTTTTTTTGGTTCTTTTTTTGCAAAAAAAGAACAGAGAGGAGGCTCGCCGTGCCCCGCTTACTTGGGTTTTTCAGCGGATTTCCGCAGGGATTTCCGCCGGAAGTGGCCGCTTTTTTGCGCGAGCACCTCACGCAGCGTGAGCGCTTGGCGTTTGTGACGTCGAACCCGGCGAATCACGCGAAAGCCGATCGCCACGCTGCCGCGTTGAACGATTACTTCGCGAAAGCGGACGTACCGTTCGCGCGCTATCATGTGCTGGACGGGCGCATCAGCTTTGCGCATGCCCTGCAGCTGACCGCCGAGGCAGACTGCGTGTTCCTCATGGGCGGCAGCCCCGCCACGCAGATGCAATATCTGCATGAAAGCGGCTTGGCACGAGCGATTGCGGGCTCGCAAGCAGCGGTGCTTGGGCTGAGCGCGGGTGCGATCAACATGGCGAAAACGTCGTTTGATGAAACGCAATCGCCGCCAATTTACGCAGGTCTTGGGCTTGCGGACATCATCATCCATCCGCATTTTGACCCCGAAAAGCGCGACGAGTTGGCTGCGATACAGCAGGTTTCAGCGCAACATCCTATTTACGCGATGAAGGACGAAAGCGCTGTTTTTGTGCAGAATGGGCAAAACACTTTCATGGGCAAAATCGCAAAATTCCCATCATAAGGAGAAAACATGGCATTTTTTCAGCGCCTATTCGGCGGCATGAGCAAAACCCGCAGCTCCATGGACAGCGCCATTGACGCGACCATGGACGGGCGCGAGCTGTGCGACGAGGTCTACGATGAGCTCGAGGAAATCCTCATCATGGCCGATTGCGGCATGAAAGCCGCCGCGCACGTTATCGAGTTGCTGCGACAGCGCGCAAAAAAGCAGCGCATGAAAACCGCCGGAGAGGTCAAGGCTGCGCTGCGCGACATCGTGGCCGAGCTGCTGGGCGGCAACAACGAGCTTGATATGATCACCATGCCGGCGATTATTTTGGTCATCGGCGTCAACGGCGTGGGCAAAACCACTTCAATCGGCAAAATTTCCGCGCACTATCGCACCGAAGGGAAAAGCGTACTCTTGGGCGCTGCGGATACCTTTCGCGCGGCTGCGATTGACCAACTGCAAATCTGGGCTGACCGCGCCGAAGTGCCGATCATCAAGCAACACGAGGGTGCCGACCCCGCTGCGGTGGTGTTCGACACAATTCAGTCCGGCAAAGCGCGCGAGGTGGATCTGATCATCTGCGACACCGCCGGTCGGCTGCACAACAAGAAGCATTTAATGGAAGAACTTGGCAAAATTTATCGCGTAATCGACCGAGAATTACCATATTCGGACCGTGAAGTCCTGCTTGCGCTGGACGCAACCACAGGACAAAACGCGGTGAATCAAGCACGTGAGTTCAAGGAAATCGCCGAAGTCACGGGCATCATCCTCACCAAATTAGACGGCACGGCCAAGGGCGGCGTGGTACTGAACATCAAAAATGAGCTGAATATTCCGGTGAAATTCATCGGTGTCGGCGAGAAAATCGAAGACCTTCAGCCCTTTAACGCACAAGAATTTGCGGCGGCGCTGTTCGGGGAGGGCTAGGCATGGACATGGTGATTGCAACCCACAACGCAAAAAAACGCGCCGAACTCGCGCGGATTTTGCAGCCGTTGGGGCATAATATTTTGGACATTGCGCTACCTGACGTGGACGAAACTGGCAATACGTTTGTGCAAAATGCACGATTGAAGGCCGAGGCGGGTTGCGCAGCCAGTGGCTTTCCTTGTATCGCGGACGATTCAGGTTTATGCGTTGATGCGCTAAACGGCGCGCCGGGCGTGTATTCTGCGCGCTACGCCGGTGAACACGGCAACGACGCGGCGAACAACGCGAAAATTTTGGCAGAATTGCACAGCAAGAATGAGCGTTCAGCCCGTTTTGTTTGTGTGATTTGCTGCGTTTTCCCCGATGGGCTTGAGCTCGTGGCCGAGGGTGCATGCGAGGGGAGCATCGGGCATGAGCTGCTGGGCGAGGGCGGTTTTGGCTATGATCCGCTGTTTTGGCCTGCTGAAGCGCTTGGTCTGACCATGGCACAATTGGGCGCAAAACAGAAGGATTCCATCAGCCATCGCGGTCGGGCGCTGGAAAAATTTGCGAGTAAATTGGAGGGAATTTTAGCCAAGTGAAGATTATTACGTTAAATGACGAAGCTGCCATTGGGCAGGCAATTGGCGACCGCTTTTGTGCGCTGCTGCAAGAAAATCCTTCGGCAGTGCTGGGTCTTGCCACCGGTGCCAGCCCGATACCGAGCTATCAACACATGATTTCGCGCTTTAAGGCGGGAGCTGTTTCGTTCGCGAAAGCGCGCACATTCAATTTGGACGAATACTGCGACTTGCCGGCAGAACATCCGCAAAGTTACCGCAGTTTCATGCATGCACAACTGTTTTCGCAGGTGGACATTGACCCTCAAAACACCCATTTTTTGGATGGAAACGCAACCGACGAAGCCGCGGAATGTTCGCGCTTTGACGCGCTAATTGAGCGATTCGGTGGTGTGGATTTGCAGCTGCTGGGCATCGGTCGCAATGGGCATATCGGCTTCAACGAGCCCGCCGACACTTTCACGCAGGGAAGCTTTAAAGTGCAACTTGCCCCCAGCACACTGGAGGCAAATTCAGGTTATTTTTCAGGCGAACACATGCCCACACACGCCATGACGATGGGCGTTGGTGCGATTTTGCGCGCAAAAGAAATCGTGTTGGTGGCCACGGGCGCGGCCAAGGCTGAAGCCGTGAAAGCCATGATACAAGGCGAAATCACGCCGCAACTGCCCGCCAGCGCGCTGCAAAATCACCCGAATGTGACGGTTTATCTCGACCCCGCTGCGGCTTCATTGTTGTAAAATATCAATCATCATATGCGCGGCCTTGTAGATGTCACCACAGCCCAGGGTGAGCACAAGGTCGCCTTCTTGCGCATGCGTGGCGATGTGTTGCGCTACCTCGCTGAAGCTCTCATACCACGCACTACCGGGGAGTTTCGCGGCCAAATCGGCAGTGGAAATGCCCCAAGTGTTCACCTCGCGCGAGCCCATGATGGCAGTCATCACCACGTGATCAGCGAGCTTTAGCGCTTCAGCGAAATCATCTAGTAACAGGGCAGTGCGTGAAAACGTGAAGGGCTGAAACACCGCCCACACCCGCTGGTAATCCATCTGCCGGGCAGCAGTGAGCGCGACCTCAATCTCGCGCGGATGGTGCGCATAATCGTCCGCGATGGTGATGCCGCGATGGGTCCCCAGCACCTCAAAACGCCGCCCTGCGCCGCGAAAATCCGCCAGTGCAGTCTCGCAATCGAGGGCGCCAACGCCCGAAAGCATGGCCGCCGCAATCGCCGCAAGGGAGTTGCTCACGTTGTGTTCGCCGGGCGCAGCAAGGCTAATTCGCGTCATCGGTTCACCGCGATAAATCAAATCGTAGCTCGCCAGCGCGCCGTTCATCGTCACGTTGGCAGCACGGAAATCGCAGCCCTCGGTGCGACCGAAACTCACCAATTTGCGCGGTTCCATGCCCTCCAGCGCAAGGCGAGTGTTGGCGTCGTCGCCGTTGTATATCACGGTTTTTGTGGCAATTTCGGCAAATTTGCGGAAGGACGCCAGCAGGTTCTCGAGGGTCTTAAAATACTCCATGTGGTCTTCGTCAATGTTGAGAATAACCGCAACATCCGGCGAATATTGCAAGAACGCGTCTTGATATTCACAGGCTTCGACGATCATGGCGTCACTTTTGCCCACCAGCGCGTTGCGCGTTGAACCAGCCAAGCGTCCGCCCACCACTGCCGTTGGGTCAAGCTTGGCGGCTTGCATGATGTGCGCCATCATGGCCGTGGTGGTGGTTTTGCCGTGCGTGCCACACACGCCGATGCAATTGCTGAAGCGCCGCGTGATGGCCGCCAGCAGCGCCGCGCGCTCAAACGTAGGGATACCCGAAGCCTTCGCGGCAACGAGCTCGGGATTGTCAGGCAGCAGTGCAGCGGTGTAAACGATTAAATCAGCGCCGACGATATTTTCAGCGCATTGCTGCAAAAAAGTGGTGATCCCCAGCGATTTCACGCGCTTGAAGGTCTCACTTTCGTTGATGTCGCTGCCCGAAATGATGTAATTTTGGGTATGTAGAATCTCGGCCAGGGGGCACATGCCCGCCCCGCCAATGCCGATGAAATGCACGCGCTTGGCGTGTTGTAGCACGTTATCAATTTGATGCATGAAAGTAACCCTCCAAAGAATATGCTTGAATAGTATAACACACCTTGCTGCGTTTGGCAAGCGAAATTTGGAGGATATATGCGAAAATTTTTGATTTTTTTGTTGGTGTCCATGATCATGCTGGCCGCTTGCGCCGCACCGGCAGTTCCGCCGCCCGCACCGCAGCAGTTTAGCGCAACCGCACAGGTGCAAGTTGGCGAGCACGCATTCGCCGCGCAGCTGCAGCAATTGCGCCCCGGCGCGCTGTCGTGGACATACACCGAACCCGCAGAAATCGCAGGCTTGCAGCTGCAACTGCAGGGGGATATCCTCAGCCTGCGCGACGGCGACATGAGCGCCGAAGTGCCCGCTGCCTCCCTGCCGCCGAGCAATGTGCTCGTGCTGCTCAACGGCGTGCTGCTGCGGCTGGCACAGGGCGATGTGCAGCAATTCGCGCCCAGCGGCACGGTCAACGGCTTTGATTACACCGCCGAATTGTCGCCCAACGGCGAGCTAACCAAGCTCAACATACCCGCGCTAAACATGGAGGTAACGCTATCACACAACTGAATTTTGCGGTGGAAACACACGAAGACGGGCTGCAGGTCAGGCAGATTTTGCGCAGCCGAGGCGTGAGCGTGCGGCTGATGAACCAACTCAAACGCACGCACGACTGTTTCACCATCAACGGCGAAACAGTCGTGCGCACCGTGGACACTTGCGCCGCGGGCGACACGCTTGTGCTCAACCTCCCCGCCGACGAGCAGCCCCTTGAAGGGCTTGCCTACGACCTGGACATCCTGTATGAAGACAGCGACATCGTGGTGGTGAACAAGCCGCCCACCCTGCCCATGCATCCCAGCCGAGCCCACCAGGGCAACACCCTCGCCAACGCCATCGCCGCGCGCTATGGCGTGGTTTTTCGCGTGGCAGGCCGCTTAGACAAAGGCACATCGGGCATCGTGGTGGTGTGTTTGCACGCCTTTGCCGCGGCCAAGCTCAACGGCAACGTCGCCAAAACTTATACCGCGCTGGTGCATGGGGAGTACCACGGCGCTGGCACCTTCAACAACGCGATTTATCGCCCCAACCCCATGAGCACTGTGCGCGCCTGCCGAGACTACCCCGATGCGCGTGAACCCGGCGACGAAACGGCCATCACGC
>WQRM01000060.1 GCA_009786735.1 Oscillospiraceae bacterium
CCCCGCCTTGGCGGCAGCCGGACTTATCCGCTACCTGCACCCGCAGGCCAACATACACTTCGTCGGCACCGCCGACCGCATGGAGGCCAAGCTCGTGCCCGCCGCAGGCTATGATTTCCACACCATCGAAATCAGCGGGTTTCAGCGCAGCCTCAGCCCGCGCAACATCAAGCGCAACCTGCTCACCGTCAAGCGTCTGCTCACCGTGGGCGGACAAGTTAACCGTCTGCTTGATGCGCTCAAGCCGGATCTTGTTGTGGGCTTCGGCGGCTATGTCGCCGGACCCGTGCTGCGCGGTGCCGCCAAGCGAGGGCTCGCCACCGCCATCCACGAGCAAAATGCTTACCCCGGCATCACCAACAAGGCGCTCGCGAAGCTGGTGGATAAAGTCATGCTCACCAGTGAGGAGGCAGCCGCTCGCATGGACTGCAAGCATCCGCCGGTGACGGTGGGGCTGCCGCTGCGCCGCGAGCTCCTGCAAGCCGACCGCGCAATGTCACGCACGCAGCTCAAGCTTGACAGCCGCCCCATGGTGCTGTCGATGGGTGGGTCGCAGGGCGCGCGGGCGGTCAATGAAGCCGTGGTGGGCATGCTTGGTTTGCTGGCGAAGCAGGGGCGCAGCCACTTTCACCATGCCTACGGGCAATACGGCAAGTGGGTGCCCGAAGCGCTGCGCAACGCAGGCGTGCCCGCCAAGTGCGCCGAGCTCACGTTGCGGGAATACATCGACGACATGCCGCGCTGCATGGCGGCCGCAGACTTAGTCATCGCGCGCGCCGGTGCAGCAACCCTCGCGGAGCTGCAAGCCTGCGGTGTGCCCAGCATCCTCATTCCCTCGCCCAATGTGACCGAGAACCATCAATACCACAACGCCATGACCATGGTGCAACGCGGCGCGGCGGTGCTCATTGAGGAGAAAGACCTCACGCCGCAGCACTTGGCGCAAACGGTCACGGCGCTGCTGGGCGATTCGGTCAAGCTCACCAACATGAGCAAGGCCGCCCGCGCCATGGCGGTGACGGACGCCGCCGAGCGCATCTATATGGAACTCTGTTCTTTTTTTGAAAAAAAAGAACCAAAAAAACTTTAGTCGCTTCGCGGGGGTAAACAATGGTCAAACGAAACAAGAGTTCTCGCGTGCTGCTCATCCTGCTCGCTCTGGCATTGCTGGCTTCGTGCGCTGCCCCTGTGGTGGACGAGCCCATCGCCGAAACCAGCGAAGAAGTCACCACCACGCAGCCTGCGCCCACCACCGAGCCGTTCGTCATCGCCGTTGAGGTGGACGAAGCCGACCCGTTTTCGTTTGTGCTGCGGGCATATGCGGAGTTTGCGCAGTGGAATATGGAAGCACGTCATCTGCACCGCGAAGAATGGCCTGCCGCATTTGCACAGTGGGAAGCAGAGCAACCGCTATTGCAGCGCTTCACCATGTTGCATGGCATGGATATCGCGTGGAGAATTGCATCAAACACAAGCAACTTTAACATGCATATGGAATACGCGCTACATGATATTGATGGGAACGGCGTGGATGAGTTGTTGATACGTTTTGTTCGTAGGGACGGTTTTTACACGTTGTTTGCTATCTATGCCCTCCAAGATGGCGTTGCCGTGCAGCAATTGCAAGATGGGGGACAAAACTCATTTATGGATATTTTCCCTAATGGCACAGTAATAATGACCGGCGGGCGTCAGTTTGATTTTTGGACATCATTTTATCGCTTTGCAGACGGCCAACTGCGCTTAAGCACACACGTGTCTTCCCAACAAAGATTGGTTGAAAATGAAGAGTGGTACACGGCGTTTTACACAGGCGACTGGGAAAACCGCACGCCTATTAGCGAACAGGAATTTCAACGCATTTTTGCGGAGTACGGCGTTGACCTCGTTTTGGGGGTGCAAGCCGGAGCGTCCGAGATGGAGTTCAACTGGCGCCCCCTATTCGTGCCGCAATAACGCAACACATAACGGAGAACCACATGCCAAAACCACGCAAACGAAGACGCAAAAACCGCGTGCTGCCCATCCTCCTAGCATTGCTGGTGCTGGGCGGCACGGGAGCGTTGGTGCATTTCCTCGTGCTGCCTGCATTGGGCGACACCGCACAAGCCGTGCCGCTCGATCAACTCCAGCCCGCATTCGCGCAACAAGCGCACGAGCAATGGTGGACGCTTTCGTCCTGCGGGGTGGTCATGGAATCCACGCCCACGCAGCCAAACCTGATGCCCCTGCTGGGGCGGCCGTTGCTTGACCCGCAATCTGGTCAGCCCGCGCAATGGCAAGGTGTCGCCACCATGCCGCAAGACCTGCAAGCCATGCACGACACCCTGCGCGCGAGCTCGCTGTGGCAGCAAACCAGCGCCCTGCGCCTGTCGGGCTACACCCTGCCGGACTTGGTCGTGCAGCAGCGCATCCGCGTGCGATTCGGCACGGCGCTGCACGTCGGCGGCGCGCAGACGATCCCCCTCGCCGACCGTCTTGCCTTGGTTGACCAAGTGCTTCGCCAGCTTGACGCACAAAATCCGAACTACCGCGGCGTGCTGGATTTAAGCGTGCAGGGGCAAATGCCCTTCACCCCAAACTGGGACGCAAATTGGACACCCTAGCGGGATGTTTCGCGAGCGCGCCGGTGGGGGTTTGTGCCGCCATAAAATTTTGCTTGCATTTTCTGCCAGGACATGCTATAATATAGTATACTATACATGTTGGGGGGAGAATACCCTTGTCTTTTGAATTTATCAACGAAACCAGCCAGAGCGTGCAAATCAAAGTCATTGGCGTGGGCGGCGGCGGCGGCAACGCCGTGAAACGCATGGTAGAAAGCCATGTGCAGGGCGCGGAGTTCATCGCGGTGAACACCGACCGGCAGTCGCTTGAGATCTCGTCGGCCACGCACAAGATCCAAATTGGCGAACGCGCAACCAAAGGGATGGGCGCGGGCGGCAATCCTGCCATGGGCGAAAAAGCTGCCGAAGAAGACCGCGAAAAAATCGCCAGCATCTTGCGTGGGGCAGACATGGTCTTCATCACCGCAGGCATGGGCGGCGGCACCGGCACCGGTGCAGCACCCGTGATTGCCGAAATCGCCAAAGAAATGGGCATCTTGACCGTTGGCGTGGTCACCAAACCATTTGCGTTTGAGCGCGCCAACCGCATGAACGCCGCGCTTGCGGGCATCGAAAAACTTGCCCGGCAGGTGGATAGCCTCATCGTCATCCCCAACGAGCGCCTGCGCAGCCTCAGCCCCAACGGCAAGCTCTCCATCAAAGAAGCGTTCACCAAAGCCGACGAAGTGCTGGTGGACGGCGTGCGCAATATTTCGGAGCTCATCAAAGTGCCTGCCTACATCAACCTGGACTTCGCCGATGTTTGCACGGTGATGAAGGGCGCGGGCTATGCGCATCTGGGCGTGGGGCGTGGGCAAGGCGAGGAAAAAGCCAAGCTCGCCGCACAAAACGCCCTCGTTTCGCCGCTGCTGGAAACCCGCATCGACGGCGCGAATGGGCTGATTATCAACATCCGCGCCAGCGAAGACCTTGACCTGGGCGACGTGGACGAAGCGGTGGACATGATCACCGCCAACACCGACCCGAACGCGCACGTAATCTGGGGCATTTTGTTTGACCCGGACATGGACGACGAAATGATGGTCACCGTCATCGCCACCGGCTTTGACCCCGCAACCGTGCAGCAGCAAGCCGAAGAAGTGCAGCAAGCGGCGCGTGCGCCGCGTGTTGCAGCGCCGGTTCAGCAGCAGGTGCAACAACACCAAGCCCCCCTGCCGCCTTTGCCACTAGCCTTTGATAAAGCACCGCGAAGCGACGCAGCCCCACCGCCAGCGCCGCCGTTGGCTCCGTTGCCGCTGTTTGACATGCCCGACTTCCCGCCGCAACCGGTGGCAAAACCCGCGCCGCCGTTGCAGCCAGTTGCTCCGCCTGCGCAGGTGGCACAGCAGCCGGTTGCCCCACCGCAAGTGGTGCGTGAGGAAGCCCCACCGCAACCCGCAGCACCGCCGATTGTGCTCTTCCCGAATAAGCAGCGTGAAACCGCGGTGGACTTCNCCCCCGCCACACCGCAGGTGGAAGATGACCTTGATCCCAACCTTGAGCGCGACCACGAAACCGTGCTGCAAATCATCCGCGGGCGCATCAATGCGGCAAAACAACATGACAATTAATCGAACGGGGCGGATGAGAATCCGCCCATTTTTTCTATGGAGGCTCTATGAAATTGCTTGTGCTCGACGGCAACAGCATCCTCAACCGCGCGTTTTATGGCATCAAGCTGCTCACGACGAAAGACGGTCGCTACACCAATGCGATTTTTGGCTTTTTGAGCATGTATCTCGCCCTGCGCGACCAAGCGCGACCGGACGGCATCGCCGTTGCCTTTGACGTGAAGGCCCCCACCTTCCGGCATGAGATGTACAGCGGCTACAAGTCGCAGCGCAAGGGCATGCCGCCCGAGCTCGCCGAGCAGTTGCCCGTGCTCAAGGAACTGCTGACGGCCATGGGCTTGCGCGTGCTAGAATGCCCCGGCTGGGAAGCCGATGATATTCTGGGCACGCTCGCTTATTCATGTGCCGATGACGATTGCATCTTAGCCACCGGCGACCGCGATGCCCTGCAGTTGGTGAGCGACCGCGTGCAGGTTTGGCTGACCAAAACGCGCGAGACCATGCGCTACACCCCCGCTGTGCTGCAGGAAGAATACGGGCTCACGCCCGCGCAGCTCATCGACCTCAAGGCGCTCATGGGCGACAGCAGCGACAACATCCCCGGCGTGCCAGGCGTGGGGCAAAAGACCGCACAGACCTTGCTCACACAGTTCGGCACGCTGGAGAACCTCTACGCCAACCTCGACGATGCGAGCATCAAAGTGGGCTTGCGCGCGAAGCTCGACAGCGGACGCGACAGCGCATTCATGAGCCGCGAGCTGGGCACCATCGCGAAAAACGCGCCCATCCCCTGCGACTTGGCAAGTTATGTGCCGCAGCCGCCGGACGCCGCCAAAGTCACCCGCATGATGGCAGAGCTGGAGATGTTCCGTCTGCTGGAAAGACTGAACTTGCCCCCCGCAGGGGCGGCGGGCGCGCCACCCGAACTATCTCAAAGAAACTTCACCGAACAACACGACCTGCCCGCTCTGCTGGCGCGGCTGGGCGAGCGCGTGCACCTCACCGCGCAGTTCAGCGGTGACCTGCTGGAGGGCTTGACCATCGCCGAAGCCGAGCAGGATAGCCTTGTGCTGTGTGGCACGGGCGGCTTCTTCGGCTTTGCGAAAACGCTGCTGGAAAGCCCGCAGCCAATCTACTGTGACAACAGCAAGGCGCTGTGTCGCTGGGCGCTGCAAAATGGCGTGGCTGCGCGCAACATCGTGTTTGATGCAGCGCTGGCGGCGTACTTGCTCAACCCGGCGGGCAGTGGCTACGATGCCGCGCGGCTGCTGCAGGAATACGCCTGCGTGGATTTCACCGCACTGTGCGCTAAGCTTGAAAACCTGCTGCGCGAGCAAGGGCAGTGGGCGTTATACACTGAAGTTGAGCTGCCGCTTGCTTGCGTGCTGGCGCAAATGGAGCTGCATGGCTTCGCGGTGGATGCCGCACGCATCGCGGCTTATGGCGACGAACTGGGCGAGCGGCTCGACGAGCTCACGCGCGAAATTATTGAACTAGCGGGCGGCGAGTTCAACCTCAACTCGCCCAAGCAACTCGGCGAAGTGCTGTTTGAACGCCTGGGGCTCAAGCCGCCAAAGAAGACCAAAACCGGCTACAGCACCAGCGCCGAAGTCCTCGAAGAATTGCGCAGCCACCACCCGATCATCGGGCTGATTCTCGACTACCGCGTGCTGCAAAAGCTCAAGAGCACCTACTGCGACGGTCTGCAAAAAGTCATCGATGCTGACGGTCGTGTGCGCAGCACGCTCAACCAAACCGAAACCCGCACCGGGCGCATTTCGTCCAGCGAACCGAACCTGCAGAACATCCCCATCCGTCGCGCGGAGGGTCGGCAGCTGCGCCAGTGCTTTGTGGCAGCGCCCGGGCACAAGCTGGTGATGGCCGACTACTCACAAATTGAGCTGCGCGTGATGGCCGCCATGGCGCAAGAAACCACCATGATCGCCGCGTTCGCCGCGGGGGAGGATATCCACACCGCCACGGCGTCGCAGGTGTTTGGTTTGCCGCCGTTCATGGTGCTGCCCGAGATGCGCAGCCGCGCGAAGGCTGTGAACTTCGGCATCGTCTACGGCATCGGTCCGTTTTCGCTCGCCAAGGACATCGGCGTTTCGATGAAAGAAGCCAAGGAATATATCGACGGATATTTCGCACACTACCCGAAAGTGCAGGCGTTTCGCCAGCGGCTCATCGACCAAGCCACCGAGCGAGGCTATGCCGAAAGCCTGTTTGGTCGCCGCCGTGCCCTGCCGGAGCTCGCGAACTCGCAGCGGCAACTGCGGGAGTTTGGGCAGCGCGTGGCGGTGAACATGCCCGTGCAAGGCACCGCCGCGGACATCATCAAAATGGCGATGGTGCGTGTGGCACAACGGCTCGAACGCGAAAATTTGCAGGCGCGGTTGATTCTGCAGGTGCACGATGAGTTGATTCTCGAAGCACCCGCCGCCGAAGCCGAGCAAGCCGCCATCGTGCTGCGCGAGGAAATGCAAAACGCCGCGCAGCTTGCCGTGCCCATGCTGGTGGATGTGAAAATCGCCGAAACTTGGGAAAAATAGCCTTGACAAAATTGTAAAAAAATGCGATAATAGATAGAAGCATAGGAGAGATGCATGAGAGTGATTACCGGCACGGCGCGGGGTGTGCGCCTGCAAACCCTGCCCGGCGAAGATACCGTGCGGCCAACCAGCCAGCGCGTGAAGGAAGCGATGTTCAGCGCAATCCAGTTTGAGATTGAAGGTCGGCAGATTCTCGACGCGTTCGCGGGTAGTGGTCAACTGGGCATTGAGGCGCTCAGCCGAGGTGCCGCGCATTGCTTGTTTTTAGAGCAAGACAGTCGCGCGCAAAAGCTCGTGCAAGAAAACATCGACCACGCCAGATTCACCGACCAAGCCAAGCTCATGCCCGTGGATGCCGTGCAGTATATCCGCCGCACCAACGAGCAGTTCGGCGTGGTTTTTCTCGACCCACCCTTTGCCACCGGCGTGCTGCAAGAGGTGCTGCCCCTTGCCGCCGAGCGGCTCACCCCCGGCGGGCTCATCGTGTGCGAAACCCCGGCGGACGAAGCCATGCCCGAGCTGATGGGCGATGTGGCACTGCGCCGCAGCTATCGCCATGGCCGCACGAAGGTGTGTGTGTATCAGAAAGGAAGCTAGCCATGACTCGAGCCGTTTATCCCGGCAGCTTTGACCCCGTGACCAACGGTCACCTGGACATCGTTCGCAAGGCTGCCGCGCTGTTTGATCACGTGGTGGTGCTTGTGGCGGTGAACGCCGCGAAGAACTGCACCTTCAGCCCGGCAGAACGCGTGCAAATGCTGCGCGACTGCACCGCCGACATGCCCAACGTCACCGTGGATGCATCCGAGGGCTTGGTGGCGCATTATGCCGAACAGGCGCAGGCGCGTGCCATCGTGAAAGGCTTGCGCGCGATGAGCGACTTTGATGCGGAGTTCCAGCAGGCGCTGGTGAACCGCCGCCTTAATCCCAACGTAGAAACCGTGTTCATTCCCGCCGGCAGCGACAGCATGTTTTTGTCCTCCGGCGTGGTCAAGCAAGTGTGCGCGCTGCACGGTGACATCAGCGCCTTTGTGCCGCAGCAGGTGCGCCCGCAAATCATGGAAAGACTCAAAGAAAAATCATAGGATGGGGAAGACAACTATGGACAACATTGACCTGATGTTCACGCAAATCCAAGACGAAATCGACAGCTCCACCAAGCTTGGCCGCTCACGCCTGGTGGACCCAAAAATCATGCACGACATGATCGAAAGCGTGCGCGCGCAGCTGCCCACGGTCATCGAACGCGCCAAGGAAATCGTGGCCAAGCGCAACGAAATTCTGGAAAACGCCCGCGCCGAAGCCGATGCTCTGCGCGAGCAAACGCATCAATCCATTGCGCAGCGCGAAGCAACCTTCCAAGAGCAAATTCAAGAGGCCACGCAAAAGCACAAAGAGCACGCCATGAGTTTGCGCGCGCAGGGCGAGCAACATATCGCGGACGCAAAAGCCGAAGCCGAGCGGCTGCTGGCGGGGCACGAAATCACACAAAACGCCAAGGTGCAGGCCGAGCAACTGCTGCACAACACCCGCGCGCAGGCCGAGCAAGAAAAAGCCGACGCCCGCGCCCGTGCAGACAAAACCATCGCCGACGCCAATGCCTACAGCAACGAGCAAATTCGCCGCACGCAGGAATGGGGTCAGCAATATACCGGCAGTGTCAGCGGCGTGGTGCAGGAAATCGTCAACGAAGCCGAGGAGATTCTCGCGCGCTCGCTTGAAGATGTGCGCGCCACGCAAAAGCGCCTGCAAACCAGCATGATGAAGTCCGCCGTGCCGCCCGATTTTTATCCCGCCGACTTGCCGTTGATTGATTAGCGCGGCGCGTGAGCTGTTCTTTTTCTTGAAAGAAAAAGAACCACCCCTGCGGGGCGCAGGCGCTTCGCGGCAATACTTGAAAATCACAAAAACCCCCACTTTCTGCGTGGCAGAGAGTGGGGGTTTCAGATAATCTAGGTTTTTTTGCGCACTTTTTTTGCAAAAAAAGTG
>WQRM01000061.1 GCA_009786735.1 Oscillospiraceae bacterium
CGCAAGCTGGATCTCATTGTAGCGCGTGAATACTTCGTCAAACTCGGCGGGAATGATGATTTCGCTGACCTCAATGGGGTCTTCGCTGATTTCCCAGCCGAACTGTTCCAGAAACGCTTGGCGCTCTTGCGCGGTGGATGCCGTTGTGCGCATGGCGTTGCTGCCTGCCGTGAGGCTCGTGCCGCGCGTGAGCAACAGCAGCGCGATGATCGCCGCCACCCCCGCAACCGCCAGCACCACATTCTTAACTCTCTTTGAGCGCACCGAATAAACAAACATATTTAGCCCACACCTTTCCGCATGTCAATGTCATCACTGCATGATTATGCGGGCGGGGTGGAGTTTAGAAGCAAACAAACAGCCTTCCGTGAGGAGGGCTGTTTGTTTCATAGAAAGGATGGTGGCAGGTCCGGCTGTACCTGCATCTCTCGGGTTCGCTAAAACCCTGTCATACCAGCGGCGTGTGGATGCCGTTGTCCACCTCACCATCCCATTGCTATTATATGTAGTGTAACTATATTATATCATATCTAAGAACAGATGTCAAGTGTTTTCGTAGAGGACTTCGTGCGTCAGCAAGTATCGCTGCAGTCGTGCCTCTTTGATTTGCCAAAACGTGATGATGGAGTTCTTTCTTCCGCTATCGTCTGTGCAAAGGCGAAGAATCACTTCAGCGTTGTGTTGATAGCGTTTGATAACGAGTGCAGTGTCCTCATGCTTCGGGTCGCGCAGAATATAATCGGGGGACTGCAAAATATCCGTTAAACATCCTAAGTAACGCTGATATGCCTCGGGGTGCTTTTCTTGCACATGCTTTGCTTGCGTCTCTGTGAGAATTACTTCATCGGTTTTTATGTTTGTTGCAAACGCTTGAAACATCGCAACATCTATCTTCCCCACAACCAGCATATCAATTCTCCTAATAATTCCTGCGCATGTCAAACACACCGATGTCGTCGTCGGTGCGGTAGGCATAGCCATTCTCGGCCAAAATATCCGGTCGCTCCATGAGAATACCCATGCCCAGCGCCACGCACTGTACCGGTCGCTCCGCCACATACACAGGCAGCCCGAGCTCTTGCTCCAGCAGTACGTCAAGATCACGCAGCAGCGCACCGCCGCCGGTGAGCATCACACCTTGCTCAAAGATGTCGCCTGCCATTTCGGGCGGGGTTTCCTCCAAGGTTTCGGCAACCACATCCACGATGTCCGCCAAGTGTTCGCGCATGGCGAGGTAGGCTTCGGTGGAGGTCACCTCAAAGCGCACCGGCAGGCGGCTGAGATAATCCTGTCCGCGGGCATAAATGGCGAGCTCGGCCGGGCGAATGCGTGCGCAGCCCACCCGTTTTTTGATTTCCTCGGCCGTCAGCTGACCCACCAGCATGTTGCGCTCACGCCGCAGATAACGCGCGATGGAATCCTCCAGCACATTGCCTGCCACGCGACGACTACGCGACACCGCCGTGCTACCCATGGTGAACACGCCCACGTCGGTGGTGCCGCCGCCGATGTCCACGACGATTTGCCCGCCAAGCGGGTTGATGTTCAGCCCTGCACCTAGTGCGGCGGCGAGGGGTTCGTCTACCAAGCAAGCGCGCCCTGCGCCACAGGCCAGAGCAAGTTCGAGGATGGCGGCTTTCTCCAGTTCCGTCACGCCCGAGGGCATGCAAATCATCACCGACGGCTTGAACAAGCGCCGCCCGCACAGTTTTTTCAGATAGTGCGACACCATGGTGTGCACCACGGTGAAGTCGCTGATCACGCCGTCGCGCATGGGATGCACCACGCGCAAGTTGTCGCTATTGTTGCGCCCCACCATGCCTTTCACGGCGTTGCCCAGCGCGAGAATGTCCCCGGTTTTGGCATCAAGGGCGGCCACGGAGGCTTCTTGCATCACAATGCCGCGGCCCTTCACATACACCTGGATGGATGTGGTGCCAAGATCAACGCCAATTTGTAAGCCTGCGATGGCTACATCCCTCCTTGCTTAGGTTAGTTTTTCCGCAGAAAGCTCCGTGCGCAAATAAGCCAGCTTAATCACCTGCGCAGCACCGGCTTGTTCCAACATATGCGCACAAGCCTGCATGGTAGCACCCGTGGTGCAAATGTCGTCGCACAGCACGATGCGCCGCCCGGCCACGAGTTCGGGCGCGGCAACAGCATAAGCCCCCGCAACGTTTTGCGCACGCTGCAGGGCAGGTAGGTCGTGCTGAATCTCGGTTTCGCGCGCTTTGCGCAACAGAGCAGGTGCGTGCTCGCAATTGAGCCAACGTGCGGCACTGCGGGCGAGCAGTTCGCTTTGGTTGAAGCCGCGCGCCTTGACCTGTGCGGCGGTCATGGGCACGGCGCAAAAGAGCAGATCGTTATCGGCAAGTTCGGCTTCGTGCAGGGCATCTGCCATGGCATAGCCGATGCTGTGCGCCAGATTGCGTTTGCCGCGGAACTTCAGCCGCAAAAAGATGTGGCGGGCGCGGCAGTGGTAGGTAAAACAGGCGACCACGTCATCAGTCGAATCATAGCGGGATTTTTCTGCTTCTTCGGCGCAGTCGGGGCAGAGCATGTCTGCGGGCGCGGTTACGCCAGTGCACCAGCAGCAGCGGCGCGGGAAGAACGCCAGCCAGAGTTTTTCGATGAGGTGTGTGTTCATAGCGGTACCGCGTGTTCCACAATTAGTGTTTGCACAAAAGAAACCAAAAAGGCGTGAATATCGTTGTTTGCCCGAAAACCTTCCCCACCACCAACTTCATCAATTTCCCATTGTCGCACTTCTTCATGCTCTGAAAAGCGAATCCAATTTTCGGTTTGCCAAGCGATAAATTCTTCATCGGTTGCTGTTATCGAAAAATGTTCTTGTTGCGCCACTGCCAAAATGAATAAAAGTGTCCGGTACTGCAAGTCTTCTTCCATGTTCCACTGCCGATATAGCGGGTCTTCGTCAAACTCCATATAATAACTATACCACCATGGCACAAATCCAAACGACTCACGCGCTTGTGCAATCCAATCCGGCAAATCGTGTATATTTGCGTTTTCAAACGCAGCTCGAAAGGATCTGCGCCGATTTTCGTGCCATGCAAAGCTACCATCATCAATTTCCACTGCCACGCCTAAATACTGCCCCAACGTGATGTACGGCGACAAGTCCATCTGCATCAATTCAGCAAGGTCAAACTCGGCGGGCGGTTGCTCAAGCACCACAGGCTGTCGCCCGGGCACGGTGCATGCAGCCAACACCAACGCCAGCAAAAGCGCGATGACAAGCAATTTCTTCATAGCATATCCTCCCACAAAACTGGAATAGGACACAGCCTGTAGGGGCGGCACCCCTGTGCCGCCCGGGATTTTGATGAAACTTCACGGGACGCGCAGGGGCGCGNCCCCTACAAAAAAGCGAGTTGGCCTGTAAGCCGGGTTCTGTCATTGAAGGCATCATTTATCTTGTGCGCGCATTGCTACGCACATCTTTGCCAGCCGTTGAGGGTGGGTTTGCGCAGGGCACGCTGTGCGATTTCACGCACACCCTCGGTCGCTGTTGCTGCGGATAGGGTTTGCAGGGCCGCGCGGTTCCCCGCGCGCCGGTGAGCTCTTACCTCGCCTTTCCACCCTTACCCCTTGCGGGGCGGTTTCTTTCTGTTGCACTTTCCCTAAGGTTGCCCTCGGCGGCCGTTAGCCGTTATCCTTGCCCTGTGCAGCCCGGACTTTCCTCACTTAGCGTTCACACGCCACGCGCGACTGCCCAGCCAACTCACACACTTTATTCTACTCTATTTTGCCGCACCTGTCAAGCATTATGCGACATATACTGGGGAAAAAACCAAAAATTGGAGGCTG
The DNA here is from genome assembly GCA_009786735.1 of Oscillospiraceae bacterium. Classification (GTDB taxonomy): domain Bacteria; phylum Bacillota; class Clostridia; order Oscillospirales; family Acutalibacteraceae; genus WRMQ01. The sequence goes on from WQRM01000061.1 coordinate 3,832, forward strand.
CTATGACAACCAACACCACTTGGACGACCGTCAACGGCGTGGTGATGCCCGGCTCGGGCACGCAAACCTTCGGCGGCAACTGCGTCCCTCCCTTTTGCATGCCCGGTGGCATGCTCGGCGTGCCGGGGTTTGGCATGCCACCCACCTGTCTGGGCAACCCATGGATGCCTTGCGGCATGCCTACATGTACTGCGGGAAGTCAGGGGCTGCCGTTTGGCATGTGATGGGTTGAGGGCTCAACATGATTTCCGCTGCCAGCGCAAGAAGTCGTTCATCCTTGGATGTACGATCATGATGCAGCCCTTTGAAGTACCAGGTGGTGTTCGGCAGCGCGCCGGTGGCAGCATCAACCATGCCGTCTGGCGAGATGTATGCCGGGTCAGCTTTGGCTAAGTAGTCGGCTGGCAGCAGGGTGTTGTGCCCTGCGCTGGCGGCACCCATGGAGGTAGAGTGCAGGTCGATGATACCATCGGCGTTGACCCGCTCGCTGCTGTTCACGAGGCTCGGCAGCTGGGTGTTGTATTCGTTGATGTTGTATAGCTGCACGCCCTGCGCCTGCATCGCTTTGATGTTTCGCGTGGCATTCACCTGCGCTTTGTAGTAGCGGTCGGTTTGCTCTTTGAGCGGCGCAAGCGCGGGATCATTGAGCCAACGTGCTTTCGCCTCGGCGTAATCCTCTTGCGGCAGCAGCGCCCACAGCATCGTCGCGCGGCTGAACAATCCGCCCACTGTGCCCTCAAGCGCAACATCAAGGCTGCGCTGCACCGCCCGCTCGGGCATCAGCCGCAGCACAAATGCGCCCGCTTTGGACTGCTTGCGCAGCATGGCGAGCCGCTTTTGTTTGTCGAAAATAGTCAAGCGACCAAGGAAGATGTCGCCCACCACCACAGAGCCATTGAACGCCGGCACAAAATACAGCACTTTGTGCAGTTGCTTGTGCACCGCAGGGTAATACTCCGCCAAGGCGTTCATCAGCGTGCCGCCCAAGCTCATGGGCATGAGGTTGACTTTGTCCGCGCCATGCTTAGCCAGCACATCTTGAATGAACTGATGCAATTCGTCCACCACATCGGCGTGGTTGCCCATGGTGTCGTAGGCGAAATAATACATGCGGTCAGCGCCGAGACCCTCTGCGATGCGCTGCATGGGCACCATGCGATAGACATAACCCAGGTTTTCTTCAGGCAACTCAGCAAAGCTAGTGGGCGTTGTTCCGCCCATGCGGTGCAAAGCCACCGCGCGAAAATTCTTGCGGTGGCGACCATGGTTGTCGTACTGATAATGCGCGTCCGCCAAGGCTTTGCTCAACCTGCGGCGAAGGCTGCGGCTGAGCCCTGCATCGTGCCGAAACAGTAGACTAAGCACTGCACGCGGCGCAACACGTTTGAGCAGCGGCTTGTGGTCAATGATATTGCCAAGCCCGCCAAAGCCGCCGCGCACATGGCGACCATCGCTGCCTGTGACGCGCTCACCTTGGGCGCAGTGCAAAAACACATCAGACATGCCGGAGCCATGGATGATGATAGTCGGATAATTCATGCGAAACCCCCGTGCATTTGATAAGTCCATTATATCAAATCGCGCGTAAACTGTCAACAACTACTTGACACCATCGCTAATCCGCGCTATAATAGTATAATATACTATTTTGAGAAGCGCGAGGACAAGCCCATGGAAAAACGCTACGACTTCAAGGCAATTGAGCCGCAAATGCAACAGCTGTGGAACGACCACGGCGTATACAAATTCAACAAAGCCGCGCCGGGCGAGGTATATGCCATCGACACGCCACCGCCAACGGTCAGCGGCAGCTTGCACATCGGTCACCTGTTCAGCTATGTGCAGGCCGAGATGATTGCCCGCTTTCGCCGCATGCAGGGCTACAATGTTTTTTACCCTTTTGGTTTTGATGACAACGGTCTGCCCACCGAACGCCTCGTGGAGCGCGAGCAAGGCATCCTCGCCAAAGATTTGCCACGCAGCGAGTTCATCGAAACATGCGCCGCCACGGCTGCGAAGTATGAGGACGAGTTCAAGGCGCTGTGGCAGAGCCTTGGCGTGAGCGCAGACTGGGAACTGTGCTACCAAACGGTGAGCCCGCAAACCATGGCGCTTTCGCAAAAGCTATTCTTGGATCTTGTGCAAAAGGGCAAAGCCTATGCAAAAGAATCGCCCGTGTTGTGGTGCGTGGAGTGCCAGACCTCCATCGCGCAAGCGGAGCTTGACAGCGCAGATGCCGCCAGCACCTTCAACACCATCCCCTTCATGGTGGAGGGCAATCCACTGCACATCGCCACCACACGCCCCGAGCTGCTGTTTGGCTGCGTGTGCCTGTTCGTGCACCCGGACGACGCGCGCTACACGCATCTGGTGGGCAAGCAGGCAACTGTGCCGCTATATGGCTATGATGTGCCCATCTTGACGGACGAGAAAGTTGCCATCGACAAAGGCACCGGCGCGGTCATGTGCTGCACGTTTGGCGACCAAACCGACGTGGAGTGGTATCTCACGCACAAGCTGGACTATCGCCGCGTGATGATGCCAAACGGTCACATCGCAGACGACGTGCCGCACATCGGCGGGATGTATGTGACCAAAGCCCGCAAGACAATCATCGCCATGCTGGACGAGCAAGGCTTGCTGGTGAAGAGCGAGAACATCACCCATGCCGTGCAAACACACGAGCGCTGCGGCAAGCACGTGGAGATTATCCCCTCGCGCCAGTGGTACATCGACGTGATGACCGACCGCGAGAAGTTCCTTGAGCTGGGCGATAAAATCAACTGGTACCCTGCCAACATGCAGAATCGCTACAACGCATGGGTCGAAAACCTCAAGTGGGACTGGTGCATTTCGCGCCAGCGCTACTTCGGCGTGCCCTTCCCCGTGTGGTATTGCGCAGACTGCGCAGCCCCTGCCTTCGCCAGCGCCGAGCAGCTGCCCGTGAACCCGCTCGAAACCGCTTGCGAAGGCACATGCGCCTGTGGCTGCAGCAACTTCACGCCCGAAAGCGCGGTGTTTGATACCTGGGCGACCAGCTCCATCACGCCGCAAATCAACGAGCTAGCCGGTGGGCCGGTGCCCATGGGCATGCGCCCGCACGCGCACGAAATCATCCGCACGTGGACGTTTTACACGATTGTGCGGTCGTGGTATCACACCGGCGGCTTGCCGTGGAATGACCTGATGATTAGCGGCTTCGTGCTGGCTAAAAAAGGCGAGAAAATCAGCAAGAGCAAAAACAACAGCGCCAACGACCCTGCCACGCTCATCGCCACCCATTCTGCTGATGTGCTGCGCTATTGGGCGACCAATGCACGGCTGGGCACAGACACCTTCTTCGACGCCGATGAGCTGCAGATCGCACGCCGCTTCATCACCAAGCTGTGGAATGCCTGCAAGTTTGCCATCGGTCACTTGGAGGACTACGCTGGTGGCGACATTACCCAACCAGTGGACAAATGGATGGTTGCCCGCGTGGATGAGGTGCTGGCGAAGGCGAAGAAGCACCTGTACGACTATGAAATCGGGCTGGCGCGCCACGAAATTGACACGCTGTTCTGGCACGACCTGTGCGACAACTACATCGAAATCGTGAAGGATAGGCTGTACTACCCCGAGAAGCACGGCGAGGCCGAGCGCAAGTCCGGGCAGGCGGCGTTGTATTACACGCTGCGGGAAGTGCTGAAGATGTACGCCATCTATGTGCCGCACATCACGGAGTATCTGTACCAGCATTTCTTCAAGCAACACGAGGGCGCGGAGTCGATTCACCTGCTGCAGTGGGCGCAACCCGCCGAGGTTGACCCGCAACTCCTCGCATTCGGCGAGCAGCTCAAAGAGCAAATTTCGGCGATGCGCAAAGTGCGCAGCGAGCAAAATCTGTCACGCAAAGACCCCTTGGCGAACTACAGCATTGACGCGGGCGAGTTTGCGGCGTGGTTTGAAGCCACGAAGAAAGATATTGCGGCCTGCGAGAATGTGCAGGAGATTGTGGTTTGAACATGCGTGTAGGGGCGAACTATGTTCGCCCGGCTCACATTTTATCTGAATTTTCGGGCGAACGCAGTTCGCCCCTACAGCGAGGTTAACATGAACAATAGACCCACCTTCCCCGCCCGCGCGGTTGTCACCGGCGGCATGCCCTATGGCAACAAGCAGCTGCACTTTGGTCACATCGGCGGCGTGTTTGTGCAGGCGGATATTTACGCACGCTTTTTGCGCAACCGCATTGGCCATGAGAACGTCGTGTTCGTCAGCGGCACAGATTGCTATGGCGCGCTCATTGAGCTTAGCCGTGACAAAGAAGGCTTCGCGGGCACGCTAGAGGAATACGTCGCGCGTAACCATGCGCACCAAAAAGCCACGCTCGAAGCCTACGATGTTTCGCCGAACCTATATGCAGCGTCGGCGCTGGGCGAGGCGGGTGAAATCCACACGCAGTTCAGCGCGGCGTTGTTCAATCGCCTGCACGAAAACGGCGTGCTGGTGCGTGAAGACACCCTGCAATTTTATGACGAAGAAAAAGCCTGCTTCCTCAACGGTCGCCAAGTGACGGGACGCTGCCCCATTCAGGGCTGCAAAAGCGCGGTCGCCTATGCCGATGAGTGCGACTTGGGGCATCAGTACAGCCCCACCGAGCTCATCGCGCCGGTGAGCGTGCTGTCGGGCAAGCCACCCGCGCGCCGCACCGTGACCAACTGGTTCTTCGACCTGCCGCGCTACATGGACTACATGCAAGACCTCGTGGCGCAGTGGGAGCAAGACCCCGCTTGCCGTCCTGGGCTGGTGAAGGTGGTGCGCGAGTTCCTGCGCAAGCCGTCCATTTATATCAGACAAGAGACCGGCAGCGAACTCGTTGAGTATGACGAT
>WQRM01000062.1 GCA_009786735.1 Oscillospiraceae bacterium
CATGAAGCACATCTCGAAGAGCGTATTTTCATGTCCGCAGAGGCCTGCTCGCAACGTTACCCCTCCATATAACCCAGCAAAACACCGTTTTTCGCGCACTTTTTTGCGCGAAAATCAAGATTTTACGAAAAAAAGACAGAATTTTCTGTTTTTTGTGAAAATACAGGAAATTTTGTCTCGGGTTTTTAGGGTTTTGCGGGGACGGTAAGAGGGCACGGCGAAACGACCGACCCCCACCGCAGGTGGCGAAAATTTGCACGAAAAAGTTCCGGAAAACGCTTGCTTTTTGCCGCGCAATGTGCTACAATAAGAGTATGAAACATATCGAACTATTTTGCGATGGCGCGTGCAGCGGCAATCCCGGCCCCGGCGGCTGGGGCACGATTTTGCGCTATGGCGACCGCGAACGCGAGCTCGCCGGCGGCGCGCCGCTGACCACCAACAATCGCATGGAACTCACCGCGCTCATTGAGGGCTTGGCTGCGCTGAAAGAACCCTGCCGCGTGACCGTGACCACGGACTCGAAGTACGTGGCGGATGGCATCACCAAGGGCTGGGCGCGCAGTTGGCAGCGCAACGGCTGGGTGAAAAGCGACAAAAAACCTGCCCTTAATCCCGACCTGTGGGAGAGCCTGCTTGCTCAGCTTGACCGCCACGAGGTGAGCATCAAGTGGGTGCGCGGGCACAGCGGGCATCCCGAAAATGAACGGTGTGATCGGCTTGCGGTGGGGGAGATTAGGAAGTAAGTGCCTGATTGAAGCGCCGGGCGGAGTAGGTTGTGGGTTGATGCGGGCAGGTGCAAAATCCGCACCCCCAGTCGCCGCACCGCAGTGGTGCGATGTGCAGGTTTCGCTCGCGGCGACAGCCCCCCGCGCCCGCGCGAGGGCCGCTCAGGAAACGGTTTTCTGCAAGTTTCATCAAGCCGCGGTGGGTTGGCGAACATATTTTTTATATAATGCTTGACAAGGCAATGGTTACCTGTTATAATGGACATGGTAGCGTTGTCTATACGGTAGGCGGCTAATTCTTGCCCCCGAAAGGGGGTGATCACTATGCAATACTTAATCATGTTCGCAATTCTTTTGCTGCTGTTAAAAGAACGTAGTGACAAAGAAATAGACCGCCCATAAGCCTGGTAAGCAGGGGCGGTCTATTTCAATCGTCGTTGTCTGGGGGGCTAGCCGCCTATACGGCAACGCTATCCCTGTAATTCCATTATATCATATTGTGATGCGGGTGTCAAGCAAAAAATTCACCAAAAGAGAACGAGGAGAGATTATTATGCCAGCAGAAGACAAACGCCGCGCCGCGCTAGAAACCGCGATGGCGCAAATTGAGAAAAGTTACGGCAAAGGCTCCATCATGCGCTTGGGCGACAACCAAGGCATGCAGGTGGGCTCGATCAGCACGGGCTCGCTGGGTCTGGATGCCGCGCTGGGCATTGGCGGATTGCCGCGCGGGCGCATCATCGAGATATACGGGCCTGAATCTTCGGGCAAAACGACCCTTGCGCTGCATGCGGTGGCCGAGGCGCAAAAAGCCGGCGGCGAAGCGGCGTTCATTGATGCCGAGCACGCGCTTGACCCGGTGTATGCCGGTAAGCTGGGCGTGGACATTAACTCCCTGCTGGTTTCGCAGCCCGATAACGGCGAGCAAGCCCTCGAAATCGCCGAGGCACTGGTGCGCTCGAACGCCATTGACATTGTGGTGGTGGACAGCGTGGCGGCGCTTGTGCCGCGCGCGGAAATCGAAGGCGAAATGGGCGACAGCCATGTGGGTCTGCATGCGCGGCTGATGAGCCAAGCGCTGCGCAAACTGGCCGGTCACATTGCGAAAAGCAACACGATTTTGATTTTCATCAACCAGCTGCGCGAGAAAATCGGCATCAGCTATGGCAACCCGGAGGTGACGACGGGTGGTCGTGCGCTGAAATTCTACGCCAGTGTGCGCATGGACGTGCGCCGCACCGAGCAGCTCAAGGGGCAGGGCGGCGAGTTCATCGGCTCGCACACGCGGGTGAAAATTGTGAAGAACAAAGTCGCGCCGCCGTTCAAAGAAGCCGAGTTCGACATCTTCTATGGCAAGGGGATTTCGCGCGACAGCGAGCTGCTTGACATGGCCATCAAGCGCGACATCATCAAGCGCAGCGGCGCGTGGTTTAGCTATGGCGAGCACCGCTGGCAGGGCCGCGAAAACGTGCGCCTGCACTTGGTCGATCATCCCGAGCTGATGGACGAAATTGTGGCGGTGATTCAAGGTGCGCCCAAAGAAGAACCCGCCCCCAAAGCCAAAGCAAAAGCGCCCGCGAAGTCCGTGAAGGGCAGCAAGGCGAGCTTGGATATTGTGGTGGATGATGATGACGAAATATAGCGAATAGCCTTGACAGGGCAATGATTACCTGTTATAATGGTGATGGTAGCGTTGTCTATACGGTAGGCGGCTAATTCCTGCCCCCCGAAAGGGGGTGATAGCTATGCAATACTTAATCATGTTCGCAATTCTTTTGCTTATATTGAAAGAGCTTCGTAGTGATAAAGAATCAGACCGCCCGTAGCCTGGCAGCTGCGCGGTCTGACTCTTTGTAGTTAGTTTCGCTCAGTGGGGGGCTAGCCGCCTATACGGCAACGCTATCCCTGTGTTTACAGTATAGCATGTTGTCTGGCAAATGTCAAGAGTTTTTTCGCAGGGAGGGGCAGATGGACAATTTTGAGCCTTATGAACGCCTGTGGAATCGCGCGCTGTGGTATCTCGGGCGGCGTGACTATGGCACGGGCGAGCTGCGGCAAAAACTGCTGCGCCCAAGACCAAACAAGCCGCTGCCAAATGAAGATGACCTCGACCGAGCGATTGAACGGCTGGTGGAGCTTAATCTGCTGGACGACGAGCGCTATGCCCAACGGCTGGCCGAAAGCTATGCGCGCAAGGGCTATGGTCAGCGTGGGATTGACCAGCAATTGTATCGCCGCGGACTGAAAGAAGAAGCCCCGGAGCTCACGCAGGATGACCCCGAACGCCTGGCCGAGCTGCTGCAAACACCGGCGTTCCAGCGCAAATTGGCCGACCCGGACAAGCATAAATCGCTGTTTGCGGCACTGCTGCGCCGCGGGTTTCGCCATGGCGACATTCGCACGGCGATGCGGGATTATTTAGCGGACGAGCTGGACTGCGACGACTGAATATTTTGTTGACAAGACGACGCTTTGCTGGTATAATGTAACTGGTGGGCGGCGAATAAAAAAGACCGCCCATAGCCTGGACGCAGGGGCGGTCTATTTGATGTCAAGGGTATTTTTTTTGGAAAGTGAGCAAGCACATGCCGATTCTTAAACGCAAGCCCAAGGTGCAAAAAATCGCGTTGATCAGCCTTGGCTGCCCGAAAAATCAAGTGAACGCCGAACGCATGATGCATGATCTGCAGGCGGCGGGCTTCGCGGTTGCGGAGTCGGTCTACCACGGCGCGGACGCGGTGATTGTGAACACCTGCGGCTTTGTGGATGACGCGAAGAAAGAGGCCATCGACAGCATTTTGGAGATGGCGCAGCTGAAAGCCGAGGGCACGGTGAGCAAGATTTTGGTCACCGGCTGCATGGCGCAGCGCTACCAAGACGAGATTCTTGCGGAGATTCCCGAGGTGGACGGCGTGTTGGGGCTGGGCGCGAACGATAGCATTGTGGCGCACATGCAGGCGCTGCTGGGCGGTGCGGCGGTGGCGGAAAGCCCCGACATCAGCTGCCTGCAATTGGGCGGCGAGCGCAAGCTGCTGTCGCCCGGGCACTGGGCCTATTTGCAGATTGCGGACGGCTGCAACAACTGCTGCAGCTACTGCGCGATTCCCGGCATTCGTGGGCCGTTTCGCCACCGTGCGGCGGAGGATATTCTGGCTGAAGCCGAGGCACTTTGCGCGGCCGGTGCACGGGAGCTTGTGCTGATTGCGCAGGACGTGACGGCTTACCCCGGTTTGCCCGCGCTGCTGCAACAACTGTGCCAAGTGGAGCCGCTGCAGTGGCTGCGCCTGCTGTATTGCTACCCCGACGAAATCACGGATGAGCTCATCGCGGTGATGGCAGCCGAGCCGAAAATCGTCAAGTATATCGACCTGCCGCTGCAGCACGCCGACGACCGCATTCTGGCGGCGATGGGGCGGCGCGGCACGCAGGCGGATATCGCCAACGTGTTGGACAAGCTGCGCGCTGCGATGCCGGACATCGCTGTGCGCACGACGTTCATTTGCGGCTTCCCCGGCGAAGACGAGGCGGCGTTTGAGACCCTTGCGGAGTTCGTGGCACAGCAGAAGTTCACGCACATGGGCGCGTTTGCGTTTTCGCCGCAAGATGGCACGCCCGCCGCCACGTTCCCCGACCAAGTTGACCCGGAAATCGCGCAACAACGGGTGGAGATTCTCACCCAGCAGCAGGCGGAAATTGCGCTGCAGCACAAAGAGAGCCTGGCGGGGCAACGCACGCAAGCGATGGTGGAGGCGCACGACCCCTACACCGACAGCTACCTTGCACGCACCGCTGCGGACGCGCCGGAGATTGACGGCATGCTGGCGTTCACCAGCCCGCGGCATCTGCAGCCCGGCGACATTGCGCAGGTGCAAATTATCGGCATGAAAGAAGACATCCTCATCGGAAAAACGCTATGAAAAAGCTCCTCATGATCGCCGCGATGCTGCTGCTGCCGGTGGCATTCATCGTGCTGACCATTGTGCACACCAATGTGCTGCGCACCACGCAGTTCACGTGGCAAAGCCGCCGCGTGCCGCCTGCGTTTTGCGGGTTTCGCATTGTGCAGCTTAGCGACCTGCACAACGCACGCTTCGGCCGCGAGCAGTCGCGGTTGATTCGCGCTGTGGCGCAAGCTCAGCCTGATCTGATTGCCCTGACCGGCGATTTCATCGACCACCGCACGCGCAGTCTCGCGCCGGTGGAGGAGCTCCTTGAGGGCATTGCACCGCTCGCACCGATTGTGTTCATCGACGGCAACCACGACCCGCGCTCGGATTTTTATCCCGCGCTGCTTGAATTGTTTGCACAGCATGGCGTGACGGTGCTACAGGGTGAATATGGCCTGTGGTGGCACGACATTGACGAAAGCCTGCGCCCGGTGAACATGACCGTGGAGCGTGACGGCGCGCGCTTGAGCATCGGCGGCGTGCATGATTTTGACGCGGACATTGTGCTGCTGCACGACCCGAGCACCTTTGCTTATTATGCCGAAGGCGGACGCGATGGCATGTTCCGCAGCGATGGCTTGGTGCTGGCCGGGCACATGCACGGCGGACAAGTTGCGCTGCCCGGCGGACAGGCGATGATCGCGCCGATGGACAATGGGTTGAGTTTCTTCCCGCCGTATAGCAGCGGGGTTTATCTCAACGGTGACGCCACGATGTTTTTGAGCCGCGGGCTGGGCACAAGCCACCTGCCCATTCGCCTGTTTGCCACGCCGGAAGTGGCGGTGATTGAGTTGAAAGCGGAGTAGGACACCACATGATTGACGATTTTGGGCAAGCACATACCGCGTTTTCCGGCAAGCCTAACGAGGCAATCGCGCACCTGCTATCCGTCAAGCATGGGCACGTGCCCGCCGCGATCCACAAAGATGGCATCGGTCACATTGATTTTGTGTATGGGTGCGGGGGTGAGCGCGGCTTTGGATTGGCGCATATCATTGAACGGCGAAATGAACAAGGCGTTGATGGCGAAGAATTTGTCCGGAATTTACCCAATATAATCGAAAGCGGGACGTTGGCGAAGCAAACCTATCCCGATAGAATGTACGTCGCCAACGGAAACGACCGCGCGATAGTTAAGTTAGATTATGATGGACAACGCGCAACATGGCTTGTGACGGCGTTTCCCCATAAAAAAACCACCTAAGAGCTTGGCGGACGTCTGACCAAAAGAGCCAAGTTTTCAACAGCAAATGGAATCCTTTGCTGCCCCTTTAAGTGGTACTTATAGTATACCCGGTTTTTGCGAAAATGTCAAGAGAAATTTGCTAAGGAGTCCCCATGCCGAAAAAAGCCCGAAAAAAAGACACCTCCGCCCTCGATGCCGCCGCGGCAAACGCGCACATTCTGGGGGCGGGCGAAATTGTGCACCAACCCGTGACCGAGACGCTTGAGACGAACTTCATGCCGTATGCGATGAGCGTGATTTTGTCGCGGGCGATACCCGAAATTGATGGCTTTAAGCCCTCGCAGCGCAAGATTCTGTACACGATGCACCGGATGGGGCTGCACAGCGGTCCGCGCAGCAAAAGCGCAAACATCGTGGGGCGCACGATGCAGCTGAACCCGCACGGCGATGCGGCGATCTATGAGACGATGGTGCTGCTGTCACGCGGGCACGAGCGCCTGCTGCATGCTTATGTGGACAGCAAGGGCAACTTCGGCAAGCGCTACTCGCGGGACATGCAGTGGGCGGCGTCGCGCTACACCGAGGCGCGGCTGGAGAAAATCGCCGCCGAGCTGTTTCGTGACATCGACAAAAATACCGTGGATTTTGTGGATAACTACGACGCGACGATGAAAGAGCCCACGCTGTTGCCCGTGCGCTTCCCCAGCGTGCTGGTGAACCTGAACAACGGCATCGCGGTGGGCATGACCAGCAGCATTTGCTCGTTTAACCTCGCCGAGCTGTGCGAAACGACCATCGCGCTGGCGCAAAACAAAGACCATGACATCATCGAGACGCTCCCTGCGCCGGACTTCACCGGCGGCGGGCAGATTTTGTATTCCCGCGCGATGTTTGAGGAGATTTATCGCACCGGGCGCGGCAGTTTTCGCCTGCGCGCGAAGTATACCTACGACAAAGCGCACAACTGCATCGATATCTATGAGATTCCGTCCACCACCACCGCCGAGGCAATTATTGACAAGGTGGTTGACCGGGTGAAGGCCGGTGTGATCAAAGAAATCAGCGATATCCGCGACGAAACGGACAAAAGCGGGCTGAAAATCACCATTGACCTCAAGCGCGGCATTGACGCCGAGAAAATCATGCAGCGGCTGTTCAAGCTCACGAGCTTGGAGGACAGTTTTTCGTGCAACTTCAATGTGCTGGTGAATGGCTCGCCGCGTGTGTTGGGTGTGCGTGAGCTGCTGCTGGAGTGGATTGCGTTCCGCACCGATTGCATCCGCCGCCGCGTGCAGTTTGACCTGACGAAAGCGCAAGAACGCCTGCATCTGCTGCAAGGGCTTGCGAAAATCCTGCTGGACATTGACAAGGCGATTAAGGTCATTCGCGAGACGGAGGAAGAGAGCGAGGTTGTGCCGAACCTCATGATTGCGTTTGGCATTGACCAGCTGCAGGCCGACTATGTGGCGGAAATCCGGCTGCGCCACCTCAACCGCGCGTATATCCTCAAGCGCACGGCAGACATTGACCAGCTCAAACAGGACATTGAAGACATGCTGGGCATCCTCGGTTCGGAGCGAAAAGTGCGCACGATTATGGTCAACGAGCTCAAGGAGATTGCCAAGGCGCATGCGCTGCCGCGCCGCAGCGAGCTGATCTATGCCGAGGAGCTGCCCGAGGCGAGCAATGAAGTGGAAATCGAAGATTACCCCTGCACGCTGTTCTTCACGCAGCAGGGCTATTTCAAGAAAATCACACCCGCCAGCCTGCGCATGAACGACCAGCAAAAGTGCAAAGACGGCGACGACGTGGCGCAGGCCATTGAGACGAGCAACGCTGCCGAGCTGCTGTTCTTCACGAACAAGTGCCAGGTGTATAAAACGGCTGCGCATGAGTTCGACGACGCAAAGGCCAGTGTGCTGGGGGATTATATCCCCGCGAAGTTGGGCATGGACGAGGACGAAACCGTGGTGCGCATGGCCGTGACGCGGGACTACAGCGGCTACATGCTGTTTGCATTTGAGGGCGGAAAAGTGGCGAAAGTGGAGCTTTCGGCCTATGCCACCAAGACGAACCGCCGCAAGCTCATCAAGGCCTACAGCGATAAATCGCCGCTGGTGGGCATGCTGCAACTTGCCGAAGATGGTGACTGCCTGGTGCGCTCGAGCGCGGGGCGGGTGCTGTTGTTCCACACGGGCGCGATTGCGCCGAAAACCACGAAGGATACCCAGGGTGTGGCGGTGATGACGCTGAAGAAAAATGCGTATGTTGCCGAGCTTGAGGCCTATGCTGACGGCATGTTCGTGAAGCCCGCGCGCTACCGCACGAAAAACCTGCCGGCGGCGGGGGTGCTGCCCACGCCGGAGGATAAGGGTGAGGTGCAGTTGGGGCTGGAGGTGTAGGCGGGTTTGCGGTGTGCATGAAGATCATTGCCGCGAAGTGGAATGAAAAATGCGGACAAGCACAGCTCGTCCCTACGCGTAAAACTGCCAAAGGCCGCGCCTGCGGCACACTCCCCCCGCGAGTCAGCCCCCTCAGTCACGCCTGACGGCGTGCCAGCTCCCCCGCATGCTCC
>WQRM01000063.1 GCA_009786735.1 Oscillospiraceae bacterium
TTGCAGCAGATGATTCGACCGATTTGGCAGCCAAACGGGATAACGTTTCGCGAGCCACAACAGCAGCTGCTACAACCGCTTTCGCCGCCGTCGCTGCCACCACCGCTGCCGCCGCAGCCCGAACCCGCTTCCTCCGCGCTGCCCGTGCATTCCAGATTGCCCTCGCCGTATGCCAAGGCCATATCCATCAACGTGTTATACGCCGCCATCAAGCAGGCGTTGTTGGCGGTGAATTGAAAGCCGCCGCGAATCGAGCCGCCAGCAAACGTCCAAACGGCCATTTGCGCAACCGCCTGAGCCTCCCAGTGACCGCCGCAGTCTTGCCCAAGCATCGCCCAAAAATGCGCAAGCCCTTCAGGGTCGTCGGTGAGCGGCGCGGGCACGTTGCCAACGATAAAGGCAATCGCGCGACGAACCGCAGGGCTCTCGGCTGGCAATGCCTGCGCGATTGATACGTTGCCCGAGGGGCCGTCAGGCGCGGGCAAGCCACGCTCAAGGCAAAATGCATAGCCGCGCTCCCCCTCAAACGTAAAGGGGAACAAGTTCATGTCGGGAGCACCATTCACGTTTGCGCCGGCACCGGTCACGTCAAAGCCGCCCACCGGCGCAAAGGGTTGAAAGCCGTGAAAGTTCACAATTGTGTTTCCGCCGGGCATAATGCTGGGGCTTTTGCATTGCGCTTGTTCTGCACCAGCGTCGTCTGAGAACATGGCAATGCCTTCACCTTCGATGGACTGGGGAAATTCTTCTTGCGCCGCAACCACAGGCTGCGCAGTCCCGGCAATCAATTGCCGAATTGCAGGCTCTTGCGCCAGCTGCTCAATCAGAGCCTGGCGACTTTGTTCGTCCATGTTCGCCAATGCGGTCAGTTCATCCAAGGCGACCCCTCCCCTTGCTATAGCATCAATTATTCTATGATATGTGTGGGATAAGTTGTGGGTTACGCATTGACATTGCGCCACGCATGCTGTATAATAAGCCTAACAACGCAAAGGAGAACGACCATGCCGAAAATCACCTTGCAGCCCCACCTCAACCGCTTTAGCACGTTTTATGCACATGGCGATCCTCTCATTCCGAACGAGCTTTATACCGCCACCACGCAGTCTGTTGATACAAGCCAGATCAAACTCCCCATGCCCAGCAAACGCAGTGACTACACCTGCCAGGCAACAACGCGCGATGGCATCGTGTGGTTCGGCGCAAAAACCGGGCTCACGCGCTATGACCCCAATGCTCGCCTCGCGGACGACCAGCTGATGTACTTCGGCGCACGGCGTGACATTCCGCACAACGAGGTGCTTGCCTTGCTGCCCGCGCAGCCTGCAGATGACGCAACGCACGAGAGCCTTTGGGTGAACACAGCTGGCGGCGTGGCGCGCATTGACATGAAGTGGATGAACGCCGAGCAAAAGGCAAACCATCTGCTGCAAGAAACCCTTGGCGTGGTTGACCGCCGCGGCATGGTTACGCAGCGCTGGCTCGCCAAACCGCGCGACTTCAGCTCTGCTTTGCCCTACAACGAAAGCGACAACGACGGCTGCTTTGGCTGCGGCTTTGCCATGGGCGAGCTGATGCACTATGCCGTGCTCAAGCGCACCTTGGGCGCAGAGCATCCCGAAACACAGCGCATCAAAGTCGTGGCAACCCGTGCCAGCGAAGCCATGCTGCTGCTGACTTACATCCCCGCGCGCGGTGACGGCTTTGTGGCACGCACTTATCTCGCGCCGCACGAGCCAGTGCCCAGCTTCAACTATTTCTTCCGCAAAATGCCCGACGGCACGGCGCAAATTGTGCCCACGCCAACCGTGCATGAGCGCGGTTTGTCCGGCAAGTTCGCGCCACATGACATAAGCCTCATCCCCGACCGCTTGCGCAAGCTCTACCTCGACGAAGGCATCGACGACATCGGCATTGCCTATAAAGGTGACACCAGCAGCGACGAACTCACGTTGCACTTTGCGCATTTTTATTACCTCAACAAAATCCTCGGCGACGAAGACCCAGAGCTCGCCGCGCTCAACCGCCAAGCCTGCATCAACGTGATGGAACATCTGCTGCGCAACAACCGCGAAATGAGCGAGCCTTGGGGGCCCACCACCTGGGGCAAGTGGAGCATGCGCTACTTCCAGTCCGACATCGGCTGGATTGACTCATGCCTGAACAGCGCCCAGTATCTCATGTATCTGCGCGTGACCATGGACGTGACCGGCGAGCAAGGCAAGTGGATGGACGAATACAACCTGTGCATTGAGCAGGGCTACGCCGAACGTCCGCAGCACCACGCCGAGCGCTTTGAAATCATGGCGCAAACCGAGGGCGTTGACCTGCCGGAGTCGATTATGTACGGCGACCACATGCTGGCCACCACCGCATTTTGGATGCTGATGTTGCTCGAACCCGACGAAGCGCTGCGCGAAAAGTTCGCCGCAGGCTTTAAGAGTTGGCGCGGCAGCATTGGTCGCGAGCACAACCCGGGCTACGACCTGCCCTTCCACCTCGCCTGCCCGGACGAAGCGCTCAACTGGGCAAAGCTGGAGCATTGGTTTTATCGCAGCCCGCAAAGCCGCTTGGCGTCTAGCGTAGACCTCGGCATGCGGCACGACTTGCCCGTGCGGCTGTGGCGCGGCACCAACCGCGACAGCAACTACAGCCTTGCCCAAAGCGCCTACCTTGAAACCGGCTTTTTGCTGCCCGACGACGAGCGTTTCATCTCCAAATACGATCGCAACCCGCACCAGTTCCGCGACTGGGACGACGGCGAAGGGCAAGACTGCCTGGTGGAGAGCTGCTATGTCTACACCTTCGCCTATTGGTTTGGGCGGTACTATGACATGATTGGGTGAGTCCACAGTTCCTGGACACCGTTTGAAACAATCAAACGGCTCGAAAAATGCAGAAAGCCCCCGCAGACTTTCACACGAAAATCTGCGGGGGTTTATGGCTTTTCTTCATCCCAAGTTTTCACGGCAACATGCCAAACTTCATCGCTAACCGGGAAGTTTGTTTGCCCAAGCGCACGCCCCGTTTCCATCAAATGCATGACAAACGGTGTCATGTATACTTTGGCTGCCGCTTGCTCAAGCTGAAAAATCCTGCTCCACATAGGGGAAATCGTTGCAAATTCGCTGGCTGCCAATGCTTGAATAACCTCGTTCTTGTCATACGTCACCCTGCGCTCAATCACCGTCCGGCAGCCGCCCTCTTCAATCAAAATCGAGTACGCAGCAGTGGCATCAAAAAAATCCAATGGATTGCCGCATGAGCCGGGATTAATCAGTAGCCTGCCCTCGTTCTCCATGTGAAATTGCAGATGATTATGCCCAAACAAGCACACTCCTTCAGGCAGGGAGCGGATATCGGCAAGTGCCTGCGGGCAAGCCAACACAGCCATGCGTGCACGGGCGAGATATTCCTCATGAGAAATTGGCGCACTCTCCATCATTATGCGGAAATCGCGGGGATTGAAATGCGTCGCCATCGGCCTGTGGTTCATCAGATTGAATTTGTGGGAAAGATGAATGTTGCCCGCAACAACCGCCGCTTCCGGTAGCGCTGCAAGGTATTCATGATTTTCCTTCGTTAGCGAATTGTAAACCCACTGCGCCGCTTTGAATTGTTCACTGTTCAAATCAAACTGACTTGTGTTAGCAAAATAGTCTTCGTGATTTCCACGAATGACGCAGGCGTTTGTTAGCCCGCGAATAGCGTGCACAACTTCATTCGACCACGGGCAGCCGATGGTATAATCGCCAAGCAGCAAAAACATCTCTACCCCGTGCGCTTGGGCATCAGCCAGCACAGCAGTCAGCGCGGGCAAATTTCCGTGGACATCAGAAATGACTGCGTATTTCATGCGCCAATCGCCTCCAATCAATACTACCATCCTACCATAAACCTAGCAAAATAGCATTTCTATATCACAACCTCCACACCGTCGCGGAAAATGACCGCCAGCCGCCCATCATCGTGCACCGTCACGCGGTCAACGGTGGCTTTCGCTATTTCTCGTCCCCATATGCTTTTCTAAAATTGATTGGCGGCGATGTGACGGACATATATTGAAAATTTTCGTCACTTGCGTTTTTAAGTCCATGCACGTCTTTGGCGGCAAAGCGAACAACGTCGCCGGCGGTGAATTCTTTCGTTTGTTCGTCCGCCAGCAGCAAAAGCCCGCAGCCTGACAGCGCAATCCAGATTTGCTCTGATTTCTTATGCGTGTGGCGCGGTTGTTCGGCGCCGGGCGGCACGGTTACTCTCGTAATGGTCACGCGCTTGCTCGTTGAATTTTCGGGGAACAACAGCTGCTCGGAAGCCACGCCGTTGTTTAAAAACGTCTTCATGCTACTCGCGTGAATGAATTCCATATGTTTTCCTCCAACACAATTTTCTTCTACCCCATTAGCAGCAACCCCCGTCGTTGGTGACAGGGGTTGTTTTGTTTGATTTTGCAGAACTTACTTGAGTTCCACTTCGGCGCCTTCAGCTTCCAATTTTGCTTTGGCAGCTTCTGCGTCGTCTTTGCTGATTTTCTCTTTGATGGTGCTGGGTGCGCCGTCAACGAGTTTTTTCGCGTCAGCCAGACCCAAACCGGTCAGCTCGCGCACCACTTTGATCACGGGGATCTTGCTGGCGCCAGCTTTGGTGAGCACGACGTCAAATTCGGTTTGCTCTTCCGCAACAGCAGCACCACCGCCGTCTGCAGGGGCAGCAACTGCAACAGCAGCCGCAGCGCTCACGCCGAACTCTTCTTCAACAGCTTTCACCAGCTCGGAAAGTTCCAGCACGGTGAGGCCTTTTAGGGTTTCAATAATGCTTGCGATTTTTTCGTTAGCCATGATAAATTTACTCCTTAATGTAATGTTAAGTTACGCTTCGGCAGCAGCCGGAGCTTCTTCTGCGGGGGCTTCGGTTGCGGCTTCAGCAACCACTTCAGCGGCAGCTTCAACGGTTTCTTCCGCAGCTTCCACCACTTCGCCGTCTTTGTCCACAATCGCTTGCACGCCACGTGCAAACGCCGCAATCGGCGCTTGGAACGCACAGCAAACCGTGGCCAGCAGCACATCGCGCGAGGGCAGTTTGGCCAGAGCATCAACGCGCGAGGCGTCAATCACTTTGCCGTCAAGATAGCCGTTTTTGATGTTGAAGGTTTTGCTTGTGGCGGCATACTTTGACAAGATGCGTGCAGCCGCGGTGTAGTCCTCAACGCTGGTTGCCAGTGCAGTTGAGCCTTTGAGGTGCTCTTCCATACCGTCCAGACCAACTTCTTTGGCGGCGAGCTCCAGCAGCGTGTTTTTCACCACGTGGTACTCGATGCCCGCAGCGCGCAGGTCGGCACGCAGTTTGGTGTCGTCAGCCACGCTAATGCCTTTGTACTCCACCAGCACGCCGGTGACGGAACCACGCAGGGTTTCGGCAAGCGCTGCCACGGCGGCTTTCTTTTGCTCCAGGATTTTGGGGCTTGGCATAGGCTTGGGTTCTCCTTTCGTCGTTAGTGCAAGGCACAAAAAAATGCGCCTTTCTGCCATTGCAAAAAGACGCACAATAAAATTAAGGTTAACCACCCCGCCCTTTCGGACCCCCCTCCATGGAGGGGAATTGCTTGTGCTCCTCCTCGGCGGGGTTTACGCGAACAAGTTCGCAACCAGCTGTCTTCGGCAGAACAACAAACAGTATACCACACCTTGGGCACGTTGTCAAGCGTTTTCGGGAAAAATTTTGCGTCAGCGGCAACACGGATTGCCCGTTGGCGTGCAGGACTCACCTTCCGGGCAGCACCCGCAGCAAGCCATCGCCATTGTCGTAGTCGTGGTCGTGTCTTTTTCACGGTTATCATCTTCCGTGGCGAATGTCCTGGCGGTTCGGGTGGTCGTTGTCGTGGTTGTCGTTGTGGTGGCTGTGGTTGTTGGCTGTGTTGTGGCAACCAAGCCAATGGTCACGGTAGTCCCCGTGGCATCTTCTTCGGTTGTTTCGGCGAGCTCCGTGGTCGTTTCCTCCGCCGTGGTGTCGTAGTATGCGTATGTATAGGGCTCGGTTGCGTTAACATCCGGCGATTCCGATGCCGTGGCAAACACAACAACCACTACCGCTGCCACCAAAACCACCACCGCCAATGCCGCAAATAGTATCTTCTTTTTCATGCCAAACCCTCCTGCTTCGCACTTTTTCGCTTTAAATCATAGCACAGCTTTCTCTGTTTGTCAAGCATTTTTTACCAGCCTGCGCACATCGACCCAATTTTCGGCATAGTATGCACTACAACATATAACCTGGGAGGATGCTGGATGTTTATATACACCAACCACACCGCCGCAAGCTACTTTCCCGGCAAAGTGATTGTTGCCCTGCGGCGCAATTACACCGACCCGACCATGTTCGCTGGCATTGACGTAACCCACGCCGACGTGATTTATCATCCCGACCACAACGAAGAAGGCATTGCACAAATTGTGCTGCTGCACCTGCGCAACCAAGACGAAATGGCCGTGCTCAACGCCATCGACACCCTCAACGCGCGCCCCGATGTGGTGTTTGCAGAGCCCGACTATGTCGAATATCCACATTTGATGCCCAATGACCCGCTTTTCCACGACCTTTGGGGCATGGAGGCTATTCACGCGCCGCATGCTTGGGACGTTGCCACCGGAAACACGCAGGTGATTGTCGGCGTGCTCGACAGCGGCATTGATGACAGCCACCCCGACTTGTGCGCAAACATTGCCACCGGCACCGGCGACTTCAACGGGCGCGACCAAGACGGTCACGGCACACACGTGGCCGGCACCATCGGCGCAGTGGGGAACAACCACACCGGTTGCACCGGCGTGTGCTGGCGCGTTGGTCTGGCTAATTTTAGGCTGGGCGGTCGCGTGTTTGACACCGCGCGTGCCATTTCGGCCATCGATTTCGCACGTCAAGCCAAGCTGCCCATTCTCAACAACAGCTGGGGCGGGCGCGGTTATTCCCGTGCGTTGCGGCTTGCCATTGCGCAATATGACGGCTTGTTTGTCGCTTCGGCAGGCAACAACGGCACCAACAACGACACCCGACCCATGTATCCCGCCTCGTATGACAGCCCGAATATCATTTCGGTGGCATCCACCACGCCAAACAACACGCTGTCGTCGTTTTCCAACTTTGGTGCGCGCAGTGTAGACATCGCAGCGCCCGGCTCGAACATCATCAGCACAGACATCGGCGACACCTACTCGCCCATGAGCGGCACCTCCATGGCAGCACCGCATGTGGCAGGCGTGGCTGCGCTGGTGAAATCCGTCAACCCCGCCATCACCACCGCAGAGCTCAAGCAAGTGCTCATGCAAAGCGCGCGGCAGTTGCCTGCGCTGCAAGGCAGAGTGCTCAGCGGCGGCATCGTGGACGCACGCGCGGCGTTGGAAGCCGCCAGATGCTCGCAGCGCTCTGATTGAATCATGCACTAGGACGTGTCTTCAACTATACAACATGGCTACACTCAGCATGTAGGGGCGGCGGGCGCGCCGCCCGAAAGCTTAATCTTACCATGTTTTTATCGCCCGGGTGGCGCGCCCGCCACCCCTACAGGTTGCGATTCTCTTCAATTTTCTCCAATTTGCGCATTTTAAGACACCCCGTAGGCGCATACCCCCGCCCATCGCCGCATAAGAATAACCAAAACGCATCACACAGGGGGGATTCCGCATGCCGTTCACCTTGCCGCCGCTGCCCTACGCCTACAACGCCCTTGAGCCATACATCGACGCGCAAACAATGCAGCTGCACCACGACCGCCATATGCAGACTTACGTCAACAACCTCAACGCCGCACTGGAAGCCTGCCCGCAACTGCAAAACTGCAGCTTGAAGCAACTGCTGTTGCGCAGCCGCAACACCGCCATCTTGCGCAACGCAGGCGGTGTGTATAACCACGAGTTCTACTTCCTCGGCATGACACCCAACGGCAGCGTACCCACCGGGCGGCTCGCCACGCAAATCCAGCGGCAATACGGCAGCGCGGCGGCGTTTCAGGCGCAGTTCAAGGCGCGCGCGCTGGAGGTTTTCGGCTCGGGCTACACTTGGTTGTGCTACAACCGCCGCGGGCAGTTATGCATCGTCAACACTTGCGGGCAAGACACCCCGCTGTCGCAAGGTCTGTGTCCCCTCGCCTGCATCGACGTGTGGGAGCACGCCTACTACCTCAAGCACTTCAACATGCGTGGGGATTACATCGACGCATGGTTCAAGGTCGCCAATTTCGGGCGTGCCAGCGAGCTGTATGGATAAGTTCGCATCAAAAAACACCCCCGCCGCAAGG
>WQRM01000064.1 GCA_009786735.1 Oscillospiraceae bacterium
AAAGGGACAAGCCATGAAAAAAAGTCGCTGATTATCGGCTGCATTGTGCTGGCGCTGGTGATTGCCGCCGGTGCGGTGGGCATTCCGCTGCCGCCGGGGCGCTATCGCGTGCGGTTTAGCTTTGGGGTTGCCCGAAAGCACATCCGCTTCGAGCCCCCCATTTTGCATGCCGAATTTGAAATTGTGTGATTTTTTTCGCAAAACCCCTTTACAAACGCCCCAAAGTGTGCTATACTAGACGTAATGAGGGAGTAGTTTGCGCGGCGTGCCGCGTGGCAAATCAACAATCACTGGCCTTTTGGCTTGGTTTGTCTTAATTAACCAGACTCAGACATGGCTTAGCTGTGTCTGGGTTTTTTGCAGCATTTCGCTGCATCGCCCCGCACGCAAGCAAAAAATCTGAACGCGAAAGGGAACGAAAGAATGGTGTACAACAAAACAACCGAACAAACCCTGCAAGACTTGGGCGCAAACCCCGCACAGGGGCTCACTGCCGCCGAAGCCGCCGCGCGGCTGGCGAAGCATGGCCCAAACAAGCTCGCCACCGCCAAAAAGAAGCCCATGATCCTGCGCGTGCTGGCACAGTTCAAGGATTTTCTCGTGCTGATGCTCATCGGCGCGGCGATTATCTCCATGCTCGTGCCGCTGTTTGAGGGGCGCGCCATCACCGGCGAAGACCTCAAGGACCCCATCATCATCCTTGCCATTTTGCTGGTGAACATGATCATCGGCATCTCACAGGAAAGCCGCGCCGACAACGCTCTGGCGCAGCTGAAAAACATGGCCAGCCCCAAAGCCAAAGTGCGCCGCAACGGTGTGGTTGAGAAGCTCGACAGCGACCAAGTTGTGCCGGGCGACATCATCGTGCTCGACGCAGGGGACTACATCCCCGCCGATTTGCGGCTGATTGAAACCATGAACCTCAAAGTGGACGAAGCGGCGCTGACCGGCGAAAGCGTGCCGGTGGAGAAAGATGCCGCCGCCGTGCTGCCCGAAGATGCACCGCTGGGCGACCGCATCAACCTTGCCAGCATGGGCACGGTGGTCACGTATGGCAGGGGAGTGGGCGTGGTGCATTCCACCGGCATGCAAACTGAAATGGGCAAAATCGCCACCATCCTCAGCGAAACCGACGAAGCCGCCACCCCGCTGCAAGAGAAACTCAACAAGCTTGGCAAAACGCTCGGCATCGTGTGCGTCATCACCTGCGCGATTGTGTTCGGCGTGGGCTGGCTACGCGGCATGGGCGTGGTGGAGATGTTCATGACCGCCGTGGCGCTTGCCGTGGCTGCCGTGCCCGAAGGCGTGGCAATCGTTGCCACGGTCATCCTTGCCATTGGCGTGCAGAAAATGGTGAAAGCCAACGTCATCGTCAAGAAATTGCGCGCGGTGGAAACACTGGGTAGCACGACCGTCATTTGCTCGGACAAAACCGGCACGCTCACCCAAAACAAAATGACCGTTGTGCAAGTTAGCGACGAAAACAACGCACAGCGCATCGCCGAAATCGCCTGCCTGTGCAACGATGCCACCACCACCATCGGTGACCCCACAGAAATCGCCATGGTCGTGTATGCCGAAAAGCTGGGCATCCACAAAGCCGAGCTTGATGGCAAATACCCGCGCGTGCAAGAAATTCCCTTTGATTCCACGCGCAAACTCATGTCCACCTATCACCAGCAAGCCAGCGGCAAAATTCTCATGTGCACCAAGGGCGCGCCGGACAATGTCATTGCGCGCTGCAACATGACGGACGAAGCCCGTGCCGCCGCGCTTGCGCAAAACGAAGATTTCGCCCGCCAAGCGCTACGCGTGCTCGCGGTGGCCTACAAAGAATGTGACTCAACCGACTGCCCCGAAGAGAATCTCACGTTCGTCGGTCTCATGGGCATGATTGACCCGCCGCGCGACGGCGTGCAGGAAGCTGTGCGCGAATGCCACAACGCAGGCATCAGCGTGAAGATGGTCACCGGCGACCACAAGGTTACTGCCTGTGCCATCGCGCAGCAGCTGGGCATCATCCAGTCCTGCGACGAACACGCTCTGGACGGCAACGACCTCAACGCCATGAGCGACGATGAACTGAAAACAGCCGTTGAACAGGTAAACGTGTTCGCGCGCGTTTCGCCCGAGCACAAAGTGCGCATCGTCACCGCAGTGAAGGACAACAACAACATCGTTGCCATGACCGGCGACGGCGTGAACGATGCCCCCAGCCTCAAAAAAGCCGACATCGGCATCGCCATGGGCATCACCGGCACAGACGTGAGCAAAGAAGCCGCCGACATGATCCTCACCGACGACAACTTCGTTAGCATCGTCGGTGCCGTGGAGCAAGGTCGCACGATTTACGGCAACATCCGCAAGGTCACAGGCTATCTGCTCGCCTGCAACGTCGCCGAGATTCTCATCATCCTGCTGGCGATTTTGTTCGGGCTGCCTGTTCCCTTGGCTGCCACGCAGCTGCTGTTCCTCAACCTGCTCACCGATGCCTTCCCCGCGTTTGGGCTCGGCCTTGAGCGCCGCGAAGCCGGTGTGATGAACCAAAAGCCCCGCAACCCCGGCGAAGCCATCATCAACCGCCAAATGCAGGGGCTTGTGGCGTTTCGCGCGATATTCTTAACGATTGCTTGCTTGGGCGCGTTCCTGTTTGGGCTGCATTTCTACAACGAAATCGTGGCGATGAGCATGTGCTTCCTCACCCTCGTGGCTGCGGAGCTGCTGCTCGCCTACCCCTGCAAAACCGACGCCCCCATGGGTCGCGGACTGTTCGCCAACAAGTTCCTCAACATTTCCATGCTGATTTCGCTGGGCATTTTGGTGGCAGTGATGTACGTGCCGCTGCTCAACGATTGGTTCAGCGTGGTGCCGCTGAGCGCAACGCAAGTGCTGGTGAGCCTTGGCTTCATGGGTGTTTCCATCTTCGGCATTGAGCTAAGCAAACGGCTGATAAAACTAACGCAATAAAACAAACGACCCCCGGTACAACATCGGGGGTTGAAATTTTACAGCGTGATTCCCTCCAGAAAATTCACCACCAGCACACGTCCATCTTGGTTGATGCGCAAGGTCTTGACCTCGTGGCGGGTGAAGTCTGCCCAGAACTCGGCGTCCATCTGCGGCACAAAGATTGCCGCGCGGGTGAAGGCCTTGCCCTGCGTTTCATAGCAGCGCAGAATCACATCGCCGCTGCCGTCCTCGCACAACTTGTAGGCCGTGGCGAGCACATTGGGCTCGTTAATCTGCACCGCGGAGAACTCCGCAGGCATCCCAGTCGAACAATATTTGCATTGCGACGCGGGGGATTTGTTTTGGCAAGCACAACACATGCGCGCGAACTGCCCACCGCAGGTGTCACCTTGGTGGTAGCTTTCCTGCACCACAAAGGGCTGGCTGTTGAGGCAGGCGGCCTCGCGAACCACATCGCTGGTTTCGGCTTCGCCCTCGTGCGGATAAATCGCCCAGACCCACTTTTGCAAGCCCTCGTCCGTGAAGTCAAACTCACGCGCGGGACGTTTGCCGCAATGGTCGGCGAAGATGACGTTGCGCAGTGCCGTCAGCCTAAGCGCCGTGCCGGGGCAATCGTAGCTATACTTGCTGTCGCTCATCACCGCGATGCCATGGCGCGCGCCGCTTTCGTCGGTGAGGGTCAAGTCTGCCCAAGCCAGACCGGGTTCTTCCTCGCCGTTGCAAGGGCGCTTGATGAAGCCGTTGGGGATCTCGTAGGTCGAGATTTCGTCCGTGCCGTGCATCGGCAGCGGCAGCTTGAGCATGGTGAAGGGCTCAACCCACAGCGCTTTTGCCGCCACGGTGAGTTTGCGCTGGTCAGCGGCGAGGGTGTAGGTCTGCAGCAGGCTGGAGTTGCCGAAGCTGTGCTTCACTTGCACAGCAGCGCGCGCCGGTCCGCACTCAAGCAGCTTGATGCTCTGCAGCTGCATCTGCGCTTTCACGTCGTGGAATTTGAAGATGCCGTGCGCCCAGGTGTCCGCCACGCTGTCGTCCATCACGGTGGGGATTGCCATGGTGTGCGGACTGACGGTGCGGCCGCTGGCTTTGTTCACAAGTGTTGCAATGCCACCACTTTGCGCGCAAAACTCCACCCGCAGGTGCTCGTTTTCCATGAAGAACTCGCCGGCCTTCACCTGCGTGGCAGGGGGAACTTCGCTGCGTTGCGGATACAGCCAATACAGCGCATATCCCATCGCCGGCACGCGGGCGATGAACAGCACGTCCTCGTCACGCTCGCTGGTGAAGCGTGAGGCTAAGACGTTTTGGCTGGGCACAGCATTGCCTTGGCTGTCGGTCACATAGGCGGCT
The DNA here is from genome assembly GCA_009786735.1 of Oscillospiraceae bacterium. Lineage (GTDB taxonomy): Bacteria > Bacillota > Clostridia > Oscillospirales > Acutalibacteraceae > WRMQ01. The sequence goes on from WQRM01000064.1 coordinate 4,318, forward strand.
TTTTCGGTGGTGGTCACCGGGATGTTGCGCGCGAACGACAAGGCGTTAAACACCACCACAGGGCGCGGCATGTGGTTGGGGATGCTGCGGTGGCGGGTTTCGTTCGTGGGCGTGTCGCAGCCCTCCACCCAAGTGTTGATGCGGCGGCTGAACTGCAGCAGCGCATGATTCGCCGCGCGCGCCGCAATGGTGTTGGCGTGACCATAACTATCGCGTGTGTCGTCGTAGGACTCCATAATGGAGCAGCCACACAAGATGTCATGGAACTGGTTGAAGCAAACGTCCAACCAAGCGGTTTTGAACTGCTCGGTCTGCGCTGTTGTGCCAAAGGCTTTTGCCGCCGCGGTGTTGAACATCTCGGCGAAGTAAAGCGCTTGCTCGCTGCGGCGGTTTTGCTGCTTGACCATGCTCATGCTGCTGTAGCAACCGCTGGCGTGGTGCTGCAGGTCGTCTTTCCACACGGGCAGATCAACGCCGCTGTGGCACAGGTCAGCGAAGAACTCATCCGGATGGCTAAACTTGAGATTTTGGTAGCCTTCTTGCTGCATTTTCTCCTGCAGCTGTTGCAAATCCCAGCGAGTGGGACCGCCGCCGTGGTTGCCAATGCCATAAAAGAACATCATGCCGTGACCACTGCTTTGCACACGCTGTTGCAGGTCATCAAGCTTTTTGTCAATGCGCTCGGGTTCGGTGCCGCGTTCGTTGTGCGTGGCATAGCCGGTGGGAATGCGAAACACGCGCACTTTGCTGCCATCGGGGCTTTCCCACCAAAAGGCGTTTTGCGGGATGTTGGCATTCTCGTGGGGTTCGGGGCGCATCATCACATAGTTCTGCATGCCGCCTTGCTTGAGCAACTGGGGCATCATGCCGTTGTGCCCAAAGCTGTCCACATTGTAGCCCGTGCGGCAGATCTTGCCGAACTTCTCGTGGTAATACAGCTGGCTATACAACGCATGCCGAGCATAGCTTTCGCCGCTGGGCAGGTTGCAGTCCGGCTGCACCCACCAGCCGTTAACGACTTGCCAGCGGCCGTCTTTCACCGCCTGCACAATCTCGGCAAACATCGCCGGGTCCAGCTCCTCCACCCATTGATAATACGCCGCCGACGAGCACGTGAACACATGCCCCGGCGTTTCACGCAGGCGGTCTAGGGCTGAGCGAAAGGTCTGCAGCACTTCGTTGCAGCCTTCCTGCCAGCGCCACAGCCAAATGGGGTCAAGGTGTGCACTGGCAATCATGTGAATCGTGTTGTGTCGTGGTTCAGTCATGATGTGCGTCCTTTCTTGCTACTTTTTTGAAAAAAAGTAGCACAAAAAACTTTAGCCGCTTCGCGGTGGATTATTTATGGTATTGGGATAGGGCACAGCGAAGCGACGAAAAACTCTTCGCTAATTCATCAAGCGGATCTTCGTCATAGCATTCATCTTGCTCAACGAAGGCAAACTGCGTGCCAATTTCCGCAAACGCCGCAAGAATCGCAGGCCAGTTCATGTTGCCATGACCCACCGGCGCATACACCTGCATGCCGCCGTTGACAATCGCCATGTCTTTCACATGGCACACATCAATGCGTCCTGCCATGCGGCGAATCAGCGCAGGCACGTCCAGCCCGCCATGCTGCACCCAGTAGGTGTCAAGCGTGAAGCCCAGCAGCGCCGGGTCACTTTCACGCAGCAGAATATCGAAGATGGTTTCGCCGCCAAAGCGCTCGAACTCAAACGAGTGGTTGTGATACTGAAACTTCAGCCCAGCATCCGCAAACGCGCGCATCGCAGGTGTGAAGTCCGCGATAAACCGCCGCGCACCCTCGCCGTCTCGGTATGCAGGCGGCATGCCGCCAATCCCAACATAGGGGCAGTTCATCGTCTTGTGCTCGGCGATCACCGCCGCAGTGTCGCCCAAGATGCGTTCCGGCGGCGTGTGTGTGAGCTGGATGCTCAGCCCAAGCCCGTCGCACAGCGCCTTGAGCTCGCCTGCGTCATAGCTAAAGCCCGACACCTGCACGTGTCGGTAGCCAATCTCGGCCACGCGGGCGAGCGTTGCGGCGGGGTCTGCGTTCATTTGCTCACGCAGGGTGTAAAGTTGTGCGCCGATTTGCATGAGAAAAAACTCCTTTGGTTTGAGGTTTATTGATGCACACGAAAATCAGCCAAAGCTTGTCGATAGGCTTGAATTTCTTCGCCTGAAATCGTGCCAATGGGTTGCAGCACAACAGGGGAGTGACCACCCTCCAGTCTGGCGAAATCCAAGGCATGCAAAATGAATCCATCTGTCCAATTGCCGCTTGCCAAATAAACTCGCTGATTTTCAATGCGTGTCAGCCAAACATAATGCTCGCTGCCTGGCGGCTGAAGCTCGATACTGCGCCGATGCTGCACATCAAAAAGGCGGATGTTCGTGGCATAGCAGCTTTCGGGAACGAAACGCAGATAAGCGAAAAAACGATTATTGATGCGATATGCCAACGCGGGATAGCGCAGATATGAATGGGGTTCTCTATTGATTTCTTCAGCGGCAATCAGTAGCGTTTCTGCGCCGGTGGGCGCGTCCCGCAGCCAAACTTCTCGCCTAAAATGGCACAAGCAGAGTTCGCGTTCAAACACCGTGATGGTGTCGCAAAGCACAATTTCGCCTAAAATCTCGGTCGGGTCTAGCTCGGGCAATTGAATGGTGTCTTCCACCGTGATAGTCGTTGTTTCGGTTTGCGGCACGTGATTAATTTGTGCGCCGCTGCCACAAGCGGAAAACAGCAGAATCAGTACCACAGACAAAATGAGCAGCATCTTCATCGCAGAATTTCCTCTCTGTTCTTTGTAAGAAACCACCTGCAGCGGGGCTCTGTCGCTTCGCTGTGGTCTATCATCGTCTAAATCAAATCTTAAAGTTCTTTTGGTTACTTTTCTTTCAAGAAAAATAACGCCCGCGCGGCGAGCGCACTTCATGCCCGCAGAGGCGCTTACGCACACGCCTCGCACTCCACATTGCGCGGCAGTGCCACGCGGTGGAACTCGCCCTGCAGGGCATCGATGGTGAGCAGGGTGTTGGTGAGCAATTCGCCCGCGCCGGTGACGAACTTGATGGCTTCCATCGCCTGCAGCGTGCCGGCGAGCCCCGCGGCTACCCCCAACACGGCCTTGTTTTGCGGACCGGGCGGCGGCTGGCGAAAGATGCATCGAAAGCACGTGCAGCCCGGCAGCCAGGTCATCAGCTGTGACGAAAAGCCCATCACACCTGCATGACAAAACGGCTTTTGCGCCGCCGTGCAGGCATCGTTGATCATGAATTTCGTGGCGAAGTTGTCGCTGCAGTCCAGCACGAAATCGTAATCCGCAATCAGCGCCGCGATGTTGTCCTCCGTCACGCGCATGTGGTGGGTGATGACCTGCACTTCGGGGTTCAGGTCACGCAGCACACCGGCGGCGGAGTCTACCTTGGGCACATTGATGCGGCTGGTGCTGTGCGCAATTTGCCGGTTGAGATTGCTCAGTTCCACCACGTCGCTGTCCGCCAGGGCAATCGTGCCCATGCCCGCGGCAGCGAGATACAGCGCTGCAGGGCTGCCCAAGCCGCCCGCACCAATCAGCAGCACGCGACCAGCACTTAACCGAGCTTGCCCGCCCTCGCCAATTTCGTCCAAAAGCAATTGTCTTGCGTATCGTTCGTTCATGGTTATCCTCTTTGCTCGTGTAGGGGCGGCAATCTGCCGCCCGGAATTTTGATAGCGAGTG
>WQRM01000065.1 GCA_009786735.1 Oscillospiraceae bacterium
TGCCGATGAGACCGATGATGTCGCCGCCATTGCCGCCGTTGCCATTGCCAACGGTGACCACAGCGCGACGGCTGCGACGACCTTGGCAGCATTGCACGACGTCGATTTCGTCGCCTTCGGTCAGCTTCACGTTGCTGGGCACGTTCGCAATCCAGGTGCCGTCGCGCAGCACTTTGGTGGTGATGCAACGGCAGCACGGAAAGCGGATTTCGATGCAGCAACACACGTCAGCGTCATAGCCGCTGATGGTCACTGTGTCCACCGTCACGTCATTAACGGTGGGCGGTTGCAGACCCTCGGGCTGAATTTCGACTTTTTCCACGGCCGTCACAAAGCATTTGGGTGGCAGGTTGTTGATGCGCACGCATTTGTTGGTCACGTGCACGGGGTAGCTTTCGGGGTAGTCGCCATTGTCGTCATCCACGTCAACAGCCTCGTAGCCGTAGGGCGGGCGAACGAGTGTGAGCAGATAGTCGCCCGGCAGCACGCCGCAGAAGTTCACGCAGCCATTTTTGTCCGAAAGCGCGAGCTTGAACGGTCCATTGCCGTTTTCGCTTTCGGTGGCAAGTTCAAACAGTGCGCCGCAAACCGGGCAGCCGTCCTGGTCCAGCACACGAAAACACACGGTTTGCGCTTGCTGGGTGGTGCGGCAGGTTGATTGATTGCAGTTCATGATTCATCCTCCGTAATTTCTCGTCAATGTTGGGGAGAGCCGCTGTGCCATTGCAGCACGCAACAAAACATAGCGAAAGGTTTGCTCCTTTGAGACATCGGCACTGCCGCACTGCGGGGCCAGGCGGCAGCACCGGCTTATGTTGACCCTAGGAAGCTTGGATAGGTGACAGGGTTTAGGGGCTTGCCGGGAAAGGAAACAACGGTCGCGCCCTAACCCCTATCGCCTATATATAAGCAGGCCATGATGCAAAGGCTATCCCCGGGCGGCCATGCGCCGCCACCTTTGCCCGATTAAGCCCGCGAATCTTCGCTGTTGTGGCAAGAGCAAACCCCCGCCTGTTCACATGATATGCGAACGGACGAGGATTGGTTATAGAGATTTGTTTAGGCAGCTTCAACAGGTTCTTCGGCGGCAGTGTCGGCAACGGTTTCGTTGCGCGCCGCAATGTCGGCAATCACCTGTGCGTGCTGCTTGCGGGTGACATTCCAGAAGAAGAATGGTATGGTGGAACAGGTGATGCTGATGAGCTCAATGACCATGGGCACCACGAACAAACCATGCATGGTGCGTGCGCTTTGCGCGGGCGCTTGCTCCACAAAGCCCAGCGTGCGCAAAATGATGCCGGTGCTCATTGCGCCAACTGAACCGATGAGCTTGCCCATGAGCCCTTCGGTGGTGTAGACCACGCCGTCGTTGCGCTTGCCGGTTTTCCATTCGCCATAGTCCACGCTGTCGGCCAACATCGACCAATACAACTGCCCGCGAACGGCGTTGGGAATCTCGTTGAGGAAAGCAGATGCCGTGAAGAACAGGCGCGCGCTCATCGCGGTGTTCACACCCGTGAGGTTGAACATGCCCGGGCGTGTGCCCATGAACAAGAACGTGCCGCGGATAATCAGCCGCGCGATGGAGCTGCCGATGACGATGTCGCGTTTTTCAAACCACTGGCACAACTTCGGCATCAACCACGTGGCAATCAGCAGCGCGGGGAAGCCGCCGATGAGCCCCACATAGCCGTGCCAGCTGATGTCGCCGAGGTTATACTCAAACAGGAACACGTCCGTGCCGCCACGGTTGATGATGCCGCCGATGGTGTTGGACAGCACCAAGATGAGGAACAGGCGGTTCTTGAGCAGACCACGGAAAATGCGCAGGATTTTTTGCTGCTGCGTTTGCGGCGGCGACACAATGCGCTCCTTCACCTGTGTGTACATCAACAGGTTATACAGCAGGAAGGCTACGCCAACCACCGCAACGGCAATCATGAAGATGCGCGTGCGACCGGCAACGTCGTCAGGTCCGCTGGTGAACCAGCCGAAAATCATGGGGATGCCGCCCACCGCCGCGCCACCCAAGCTGGAGAACATGCGTGACCGCGCGATAACACCGTTGCGCTCTTGCACGTTGGGCGTGATGGAGTTGTAGTAGCTGTGAAAGGCCGTGCCGTTGAGACTTTCCATGGGGTCAAAGGGTAGATACAGCAGCATGATGAAGCCCATGTGCAGCAACACGTTGATGCTGTCTTGTGCGTGAAAGCGAATGGGCAGGAACATCAGCACCAACAGCACCGTCAGTGGAATTGCCGTTTTTTTGAAGAAGCGCCGCGCTTTTTCGGTGGTGTAGGTCTGGCGGTCAAAGTATGCGCCCACTGCCGGGTCGGTGAAGCCGTCCCAAATGCGCTGCAGCACTTGCAGCGGACCCATCATCAGTGCGTCGTTGCCCATGACCATGATCCAAAAGGTCTGCAACTGACCAATGAACAGCCCGCGCGACATGTCACGCAGCAGCGCCGAAGCATTGAACGCCATTTGCTCGCGAACCGAAACGTGCTTGACTTCTTGCTGTTGTTGTTCTTCGCGGTCGATCACGGTGTTTTCCATGTGAACCCTCTCCTATCTGATAACAATATTCACCAGTCTTCCGGGGACATAAAGCTCTTTCACGATGGTCTTGCCGGCGAGGTCTTGCGCAACTTCGGCTTTTGCCAGCGCAAGGGCATCATCTTGGCTGATGTCTGCCGCCACGTTGAGCCGCGCCTTGATTTTGCCGTTGACTTGCACGGCGATTTCCACCGTGGCTTCCACGCACTTGGCTTCGTCGTATTGCGGCCAGGCTTGGTCGGTCACGCAGCCGCCCAGCGCGAGGAGCTCCCACAGCTCTTCGGTCATGTGCGGGGCAAAGGGGTTGGTGAGCACCAGCAGCACCTTCATTTCGTCACGGGTGATGCTGCCGCTTTCGGTGATGACGTTGAGCAGGCTCATCAGCGCGGCGATTGCCGTGTTGTGCTTGAGCTGCTCGGTGTCGTTGGTCACCTTGCGGATGGTGCGGTGGAACTCGCCCTCCAGTTCGGCACGGATTGCGCCGCCTTGCATGCAGTCTTGCAGCCCCCAAATGCGCTCGAGGAATCTGCGGCAGCCTTTGATGGCCGCGGAGTTCCACGGGGCGGTTTTCTCAAAGTCGCCCAGGAACATCTCATACAGACGCATGGTGTCGCCGCCGTATTGGTTGATGATGTCGTCGGGGTTCACCACGTTGCCGCGGGACTTGCTCATCTTCACGCCGTCTTCGCCCAAAATCATGCCTTGGCTGGTGCGCTTTTGGTATGGCTCGGGGCAATGCACGGCCTTCACGTCAAACAAGAACTTGTGCCAAAAGCGGCTGTAGAGCAAGTGCAGGGTGGTGTGTTCCATGCCGCCGTTGTACCAGTCCACGGGCATCCAATAGTCAAGGGCTGCTTGGCTGGCGAGCTCGGTTTCGTTGTGCGGGTCGCAATAGCGCAGGAAGTACCAGCTGCTGCCCGCCCACTGGGGCATGGTGTCACTTTCACGCACGGCAGCGCCCCCGCATTGCGGGCATGTGGTGTTGAGCCACTCGGTCTGCAGCGCAAGCGGGCTTTGACCGTCTTCGGTTTGCTCATATTTCGCAATGTGCGGCAGCACGAGCGGCAGCTCACTTTCGGGCAAGGCAACCATGCCGCATTTGTCGCAGTGCACGATGGGCACAGGCTCACCCCAATAGCGCTGGCGGGCAAACACCCAGTCGCGCAGCTTAAAGTTCACTTTCTCTTGCCCAAGACCCTGCTCAGCCAGCCACTTGGTGATGGCAACTTTGCCCTCCTCCACCGTCATGCCAGTGATGAAGCCGCTGTTGACCATCACGCCCACGTCGCAGCCGAGGAAGGGTTCTTCCTCCACGTTGCCGCCAGCAACGACCTCCACGATGGGCAGGTTGTACGCGCGGGCAAACGCCCAGTCGCGGGCATCATGCCCCGGCACGGCCATGATAGCACCGGTGCCGTAGCTGATGAGCACGTAGTCGCTGATGAAAATGGGGATTTCTTCGCCGTTCACGGGATTCACGGCACGCACGCCTTGCAGCTGCACGCCGGTTTTGTCTTTGTTGAGCTCGGTGCGCTCAAACTCGCTTTTTTTCGTCGCTTCGCTTCTATAGCCGCAAATCTCATCAAAATTTGTCAAGCGTTCCTGCCACTTGTCCAGCAGCGGATGCTCGGGCGACAGCACCATGTAGGTCACGCCCCACAGGGTGTCTTGCCGAGTGGTGTAGACCTCAAGGATGTCGCCTGCGGTGGTGGCGAATTTCACCTGTGCGCCAGTGCTGCGGCCGATCCAGTTGCGTTGCTGCACCTTCACGCGGTCGATGAAATCCACCAAGTCAAGGTCATCGTTGAGGCGCTGGGCATACTCGGTGATTTTGAGCATCCACTGGCTTTTGTTTTTCTGCACCACGTCGCTGTGGCAGCGCTCGCACTCGCCTTGCACGACTTCCTCATTCGCCAGCACGCACTTGCAGGACGTGCACCAGTTCACGGGCATCTCTTTTTTATAGGCTAGTCCTGCCTTGAACATTTGCAGAAAAATCCACTGTGTCCAGCGGTAATAGCCGGGGTCGGTGGTGTCCACCTCACGCGACCAATCAAAGCTAAAGCCCAGCGCTTTGAGCTGCTTGGTGAAGTTTTGGATGTTTTGCGCCGTCACCTCGCCGGGATGCACGCCGTGCTTCATGGCGTAGTTCTCCGCGGGCAGCCCGAAGGCGTCCCAGCCGATGGGATACAGCACGTTGTAGCCCTGCAGGCGGCGCTTGCGGGCGATGATGTCCATGCCGGTGTAGCTGCGCGGATGACCCACGTGCAGCCCCTGCGCCGAGGGGTAGGGGAACTCGACGAGCGCGAAAAACTTCGGCAGGCTAAAGTCCTGCTTGGCGTGGAACACGCCGCTTTCTTCCCAGCGGGCTTGCCACTTGGGTTCGATATGTTTTGGGTTGTAGGGTTGCATGTTATGTCACTCCATAAGTTTAAAATTATCACATGTGGGGCTAAGGCTACAAACTTGCAAGGTAGTTATCAGCCTGCTCAATGATGTGTGTACGAAGGTCGCGATTAGCTAAAGTTCGTGCTATTGCTCGGTGCGCATTGAAGAAAGCCCAGTTTGCATTCGGTTTTCTTGGGAAATCGAGGCGAATGGGAACTTTTAGCACATGCATGTCATTTGGTGTGGTGATAGTATGGTAGGGGATTTTTACGCCTGTGCCTGAATGAGCACGTTCATTTAGGATAGATGGATCACTCTGGGGCTGGCGAAAAACAGTTGTGTTTTCTGCAATGGCAACGATACATGTGTCATCAACAACAGCGGCGCAATAAATTACCAGTACATTGTTAAGTTGAAGTGTGCGCACAGTTGCTCGACTGTCAATGCGTTGCAGCAGAATGGGGTCTTGTTGCCCCCGCTTTAGAATAACACCATAATAGTTTCCGTCAACGGGATTTGGGGTTAGATTAAATTGTTCGTCACCGTTGGCACCGTGCTCACCGGAAAAAAGTTTGACCATGAGTATATTGTTGTCAGCGCGCATAAATCTTCTCCTTAGTCCAAATCGTGGATGAACAGCCCGCTGAGCAGCTTGGGCTCAAACCATGTGCTCTTCGGCGGCATGATGTTGCCGCTGTCGGCGATGGCGAACAGGTCGTCAAGGCTGGGCGCATGCATGGCAAAGGCGATGCGCATGTCCCCGGCCTCGGGGTCGCAGCGGCGTTCGAGCTCACCCAAGCCGCGGATGCCGCCGATGAAGGCGATGCGCTTGTTGCGGCGCGGGTCGTCGATGTTCAGCAGGGGCTCCAGCAGGTTGCGCTGCAGGATTTCCACGTCCAAGCGACCAACCGGGCTTTGCGGGTCAAACGTGCCCTCGCGCGGCTGCAGGCGATACCACTGGCCGTCAAGATACATGCCGAATTCATGCGTCGCAGCAGGTTTCAGCTGCGTTGCGGAGGGCTCAACGGTGAACTTCTCCGCCACTTTCGCGAGGAAATCTTCGGCGCTGTGGCCGTTGAGGTCTTTCACCACGCGGTTGTAGTCGAGGATCTCAAGTTGCTCATGCGGGAAGCACACCGCCAAGAAAAAGTTGAACTCTTCCTGTCCGGTGTAGCTCGGCGCAGCGGCACGGCGCGCAAGCCCCACGTGCACCGCCGAAGCACTGCGATGATGCCCGTCAGCGATGTATAGCGCAGGAGTGGCAACGAAGCTGGCTTGCAGTTGTGCGGTCAGCGCGGGGGAGTCAATCGCCCAGCATTCGTGGCGCACATCGGCTTGCATGAAGTCATAGTCAGCGGCGTGAGTGCTGCACCAGTCGTCAAGCTTGGCGGCGATGCTTTGCTCGTCGCGGTAGGCAAGAAAAATCGGGCCGGTGTTGGCGTTGCATGCCGTCACGTGGCGGATGCGATCCTCCTGCTTGGCCTGCACGGTGAGCTCGTGCTTTTTGATGATGCCGTTTTGGTAGTCATCAATGCATGCGCAGCCCACCAGACCCGTCTGCGTGCGTCCGCGCCAGGTTTGGCGATATATGTAATACTGCGGCGCGTCATCTTGCACGAACGTGCCTTCGGTGATGAAGCGCTGCAAGTTCGCCGCCGCGGTGTCATACACGATGTCGGCGTATGGGTCGGTGGTTTCGGGCAGGTCGATTTCCGCCATGTCGATGTGCAAAAACGAGTGCGGGTTGCCTGCGGCGCGCACGCGGGCTTCGGCGCTGCTCATGGTGTCATAGGGCAGCGCGGCCACGGCGGCGGCGTGTTCTTGCGTTGGGCGGATAGCGCGAAATGGGCGAAAGATTGCCATAAGATTCCCCTTTGTGCTTAGTATGACTTATATTATAGCACATCTTGACGGCAAAACGCAAGCGAAAAATTTTTACTCTTGCGCGTTTTTTACGCCTTGCACCACCCGCACCCCGCCAATCGCGAGGGAAGCCGCCGCTGCGCACAGCGCAACCACGTGCGCCACACGCAGGATTTTCGCCGTGCGGCTGGCGATTTGATAACCTCGCAGGGCAGTGAAAACGTTTTTGGTTTGGTTCATACTTTTCTCCTTCATCATGTCATTTCAATTAACACACCGTGCGCCACGGCGGGGATGCTCTCACCTTGCAGCGGCGAAACAGCGGACAACAACGCCCCTGTGCCGATGAACAGCACGCGGCTTAGCTCGCCCGAGCGCATGCGCGGCAGAATCTCCGCACACAGCACCGCCGCCGAACACCCCACACCCGAGCCGCCCGTGCCCACGTCCTGCGCGATGAGGTCGTAGAGCATCAGCCCGCAGTCGCGGTGCAGCAGTGCAAGGTCAAGCCCGGCTTGCTGGCGTGCGAGCTCGTGCAACAGCTGCGTGCCGATCTGGCTCAAGTCACCGGTGAGGATGAGGTCATAGTCGGCGGGCTGGGTGTTGGTGCCTTGCAAAAACCTGCGTAGGGTGTCCCACGCAGCGGGCGCCATGGCGGCACCCATTTCGCTGGGGTCGGTCACGCCCATGTCGATGACATTACCGAAAATCGCGCGGGTGATGCGCGGCTGTGGTGTGTCGCTCGCTTGCGCCAACACGATCGCCCCCGCTGCGGTGGCGGTGCGTTGCGCGGTTGGTGTGGGCAGCACGCCGAGCTCAAGGGGATAGCGAAACTGTTTTTCCGCAGAGCAAAAATGTGAGCTACCGCAGCAACTGGCGAGTTGCAGTCCACCGCCGTCCAGCAACGCGGCATTCATGGCAAGCGCTTGTGCAAAGCTCGCGCAGGCAGAATACACGCCCGCAAAGGGGATGTCCTCATCGCGCAGGGCGAAATTGGTGGCAGCACACTGGTTCATCAGGTCGCCGCCGATGTGCAGGTCGATGTCCCCGGCGCTGCAGCCTGCAGCAGCAATGGCATGCTTGATTGCCGCTTGCTGCAGCGCGATTTCGGCTTTCTCCCAGGTGGGTTGGCCAACACGCTCATCCATGAATACTTCGCTGAATTTGCCCGCCAATGGACCTTCGGTCTCAACTTTGCCCGCCACTGCCGCTTGACCGATAATCACAG
>WQRM01000066.1 GCA_009786735.1 Oscillospiraceae bacterium
CCCGCGCTCGGTGGAGCTGATGCTCACCAAGTATCTGCAGCTGTGCGGGCTGGAGAACCGCGGCTACAGCATCCACAAGCTGCGCCACACCGCCGCCACGCTCATGTATCAAAACGATGTGGACGTGCTGCAGCTCAAAGAGATACTCGGTCACGAGAACCTATCCACCACGCAAATCTACACCCACGTGCTGGACAAACAACTGCGCGCCGCTGTGGCGCAAAACCCACTGGCTAACGTACGCGCCGGCGATGATGACTAGGCGCGCTCGCCGCGCGGGCATTACTTTTTCTTGAAAGAAAAAGTAATCAAAAAGAACTTTCACATTTGATTAGACTATAATAGACCACAGCGAAGCGACCGAGCCCCACCGCAGGTGGCAAAAAAGCGACAAATAGAAAGGAACTCACGATGAACCTACGAAACCGCAAGGGCTGCGGCTGCGTGCTTTGGGGCGGCTTAGCCTCGGGCGTGGTTGCAGCGATATTAAGCTGGCTGGTCAACAGCAGCATTGGCTGGGCGTTGCTGCATTTTGTGGCGGGCATTTTCTACATCATCTGGTGGATGATCATGCATTTTCCCACGTGGCTGGCGAACTACGCTTCAGACATCGCCGCGATTTTCGGCTGGGCTTAATGTCAATATAAGTCGAAGATACCCGAGAACACCGTGAACGTGATCGCATCCACAATGGCGGCAATCACGCTGGTCACCACCAGCACCACATAGCACATGCTGTAGCGCTTGAGGCTGCTTTCAGCGCGCTGGATTTTGCCGTTGAGCAACAGCAGCATGTCGCCACTCATCAGCATGCTTTCTTTGCAGGCGCTGAACATGATGAGCATGCTGATAACCGTTGCGGGATAATGCACCAGCAGCGCATAGCCCACGCCGGTGGCACCGTGCGCCAGATACAACCCGCCGCTGAGCACGCCAATGCCCAGCCCACGCAGCACCGGCAGCACCAACAACAGCGGTAATCCACCGGCGCTCAGCCCGAAGATATACGCAATGGCGAGGAAAATCATGTCGCCGCCGAAGTAGCTCAACGCGTTGGCCAGCATGCCGCCACCGGCTCGGCTGCTGCGCTGGGCCTGCAGCAAGGCCATCACTTGGGCCTGCCAACCGGTGTATCCAACCGCAGCCGTGCGTACGCCCAAAAACAGCCCCAGACCAAACAGCGCCACCAGCGCCAGCTTGTGCCAGTGCTTGTTCAGCAAATTTTTTATATCCTGCAAGCTGGGCAGGGTGTTCAAGGCATCCAGACGCAACCAGCGCAGTGATGTGAGTGCGCGTAAATTCATCTTGCATTCCTTTCCGTTGCACGCAATTGTTTTGCCGCCGAGTGATTGCACAGCCGCGCAAGCTGCAAAAACTTTTTCGCATGTTATCTTGTCCATAGGTATGCAGCACGTCCGCGAATTATGTGCACGCAAATGCAACGACACGCGCACTTCATTCAGCTGAAGCGCGCGCGTTCATGTGATGCAATTCTCGTTCACTTCACCGCAATGAAGTTTTGCTTTCGTGCAGTAAAGTGCACAGTTTGCTTTATTGCGATGAATTGCCGCTTTCGCGCGATGAAGTGTTCTGTTTACTTTAGCGCATTGAAGCGTTTGTTCGCCTCGCTCCCCTCTTTATCGCACTAAAGCGCCAAGTAGCCGCTGCAGCATCAGCACAAAGCGCAGCTCCTGCACCGCACGCGGCGCGGTGAGTGTATACTCCCCAACCACTTCGTCATCCAGCACCACCGTGATGCGCCCCAGCACCTGACCTTCCACCACCGGCGCCTGCACATCAAGCGCCAACTCAATGTTCTGCTGCAGCTCGTCTTCGCTGCCACGCGGCACCAAGATGGGCATGCCTCCGGGCAGCACCGGCGTGATGTATCTATCCTCGCCATGCAGCACGCGCACCGGCGTGATGAGGTTCGCCTCGATTTCGGGCGTTACTGTGCTGTAGTTCGCAAAGCCCCAGTTGAGCATGCGCTTCGCTGTGTCAAAGCGGTCGTTGCTGTTGTCGCTCCCCAGCACCACGGCAATCAGATGGGTATCCTCCCGCATCGCCGTCGCCGAGATGCAGCAGCCCGCACGGCTGGTCGTGCCGGTCTTTAGGCCGGTTGCGCCCTCAAAAAATCGCACCAAACGGTTGGTGTTCACCAGCTCCGTTTCGCCGTCGCGCAGCGAATCCATCCAGATCGTCGAATACGCCACCACTTCACTGTGTTGAAGCAATTCGCGACTCATCAGCGCAATATCATATGCCGTCGTCAGGTGATTTTCCGTGGTATCATCCAAACCGGTGCTATTTTCAAAGTTGGTGTTCACCATGCCCAGCTCAGCGGCTCTTTCGTTCATTAAAGCAACAAAGCCCTCTTCGCTGCCCGCAATCGCCTCCGCCAACGCCACACTAGCGTCATTGGCGCTGTAAATCGCGATCGCCTTGAGCAGATCCTCCACCAGCATGCTTTCGCCCTCACGCAGCCAAATCTGCGAGCCGCCCTTGCCCGAAGCCGTGGTACTCACCGTGATTTCGTCGGTCAGGCACAGCTTGCCGCCGGCTAGCGCTTCAGCCACCAAAAGCAGCGTCATCACCTTCGTGACCGATGCCGGATACAGCCTTTGGTGCTCGTTGTATGCCATGAGCACCTCGCCCGTGGCAGCGTCCATCAGCACTGCCGCGCGCGCCGCGATTTCCACGGGTTGCGCGCTACTTTCTCTCGCTAAAGCGTTCGTCGCTTTAGCCGACAAAACCATTCCTAGTGCTAAGACAATCGCCGCCGCTCTCTTCCATGTGCGCATAACACTCCACTCCTCCACCTGCTTTGTGAAATTTTTATGCACACGCGTGTTTTTTTATGCCAGCCCTTGCATTTGCGCGCGATTTGTGGTACTATAAATACACGCCATATCGCGAACAAGGAGGCTGCCGTGACGGTTGGATTTTATACGCTTGGTTGCAAAGTTAACCAGGCCGACAGCAATGCGATTGCTGCGCACATGTCCGCTTCGGGCTACACCACCGCGCCGCCCGAAACCGCCGACATCGTGGTGCTCAACTCCTGCACCGTCACCGCCGAAAGTGACCGAAAAACCCGCCAAACCCTGCGACGCTTTCGCAAGGTGAATCAAGAATGCATTCTTGTACTCACCGGCTGTGCCGTGCAAGTTTGCGACGATTTAGCGCAGCAGTACCCTGAAGCTGACTTGATCCTCGGGCAACGCGATGTTCGCGATTTAGCACGCTACATCAATGAGTTTTTCTTGCGCCGTCAGCCACTTATGCACGTTTCTGCGCATCAGCGCGATGAATCGTTTGATGCACCCGCACAAGCCCTAACCTCCACCCGCGCTACCCTGAAAATCCAAGATGGCTGCGATCATTTTTGTAGCTATTGCATCGTCCCGCACGCGCGTGGTTCTGTGCGTTCCAAGCCGCTTGACGACGTGCGCCGCGACGCGCAAACCCTTGTTGGCCAAGGCTTTCAAGAGATTGTGCTCGTCGGCATCAACTTGGCCGCTTACGGCAAAGGGCAAGATTATGATCTCGGCAACGCGGTTTTGGCTGCCGCAGAATCCGGCGTTTCACGCATCCGCCTTGGCTCGCTTGAACCCGATTTACTCAGCGAAAGCGTTTTAGGTGCGCTTTCTTGCGCGAAAGCGTTTTGCCCGCATTTTCATCTATCTTTGCAAAGTGGATGCGACAGCGCGCTAAAGCGCATGGGGCGGCGTTACGACGCGATTTACTACGCTAACTTAGTGTCTCGACTGCGCGAGAGCTTCCCCAATTCGTCCATTACCACGGACATCATGGTCGGTTTCCCCGGCGAAACTGAGCAAGAACACGCACAATCACTCGCCTTTGTGGAAGAAATATCCTTTTCCAACGTGCATGTCTTCCCGTTTTCGCCACGTCCGGGTACGCCGGCCGCCTCGTTCGCAGGGCAAATCGTTAAAGCAGAAAAGCAACGCCGTGCCCAGCAAGCAGTTTCTTTGACTAAATCACTAAACCGCGCTTTTCTCGCCACACAAATTGGACAAACCCACGAAGTTTTGCTTGAGCAACCCGCCAAAAATGGCGGTATGCAAGGCTACACGCGCAATTACACCCCGGTGGTCGCGCTCAATGCCACGCCCGCGCAGCGAAACCTGCTTGTGCAGATTGCAGTTTCTCACGTTGATGGGGAACAGTGCGTCGGACTGGTCGCGCATTAAAGCACAATCACACTCCGACGTTGCTCCATTCCGCACGATTGCACCCGTGGCATCGCAAGAGCCATCAAGTCTGCCGCGCGACACTCATGCGCAAATTGTCCCTGCGCTTCAGGCGACATTTTTTTTATGTCTGCTGTGCGCGAAACGATGGGCAAGAGCTGATTTGCTTTTGCGCGGTGAAGCAACTCTCGGCCTTTTTGCGTGTGTCCTATTATCCGAGTAAAGCGCGGAACTGCCTCCAGCTCTTCGACGCTTTGTCCGATTAAGGCGCAAAAGAGTGCCCTCCTCACCCGCGCGGCAGGGTAGCGTTTTCCCGTCGCCGCTCGCAGGATTCCCTCCACGCTATTTTCTTCTCGCACCGCGCGATGCAACAGGTTCTCCATGCCTTCCGAAATGTCCGGCAATGCGGCGAAATCTGCGAGCTGCATGGCACGCAAACGCAGTAACCATGCGGTTTCCAGCCGTTTCATATCAACTGGTGCGCGACCATTGGATATTTCTTCCTGTAGCCAGCTTGCACTCGGTACTTCGCATAATATTTTCTCGTTGGCGGCACTCTCTTTTAGAATTATGCGAAGTTCGCTTGCGCTAGCGAAGCCCTCTCCGCCGATTTCGTCGTGCGCTGCACCCTCTCTTTTCACGGCAAACGGCTCGATTTTCGCGCCCAAACGCTTTATCGCGTTGATATATTCCACCCCAAGCGTGTCATTTGGCGTGCGCAACACGGCGGCCGCCTGCGCATCCACCTCTGCCACTGCCCCCTGCCTCGCCCGCGCGAAGGCCTCCCCCTCCCCTACCCGCTTTCGCAGGCTAAGCACTACCCTCTCGTCCCCTGTTAACGCGGCAGCGTGCTGAAGCAATGATAAGTCTGCACTTTCGCTGCCAAAACTAAGCCTATCCACACACCCCAGCGAGTTCAACAGGTGCACGCCCGCCCGCGCAAAATCCTGCGCACGCGAGCAAGACCACGGCGTGGGCAGCAAAATCACCAGATCCGCACCGTTTTCAAGCGCCATGCGCGCCCGCACGTGCGTCTGCGCGATGGCAAACTCGCCGCGTTGCACCGTGCAGCCGCTCATCACCACCACCACATGCGTGGCACCAGCGGCGCGCGTTTGTGCAATATGCCAAGCATGCCCCCTGTGAAATGGGTTATATTCGGCAATAATGCCAGCTACCACAGCATCTTTCAAGTCAAGCACCCCGCATCATTGTGTTTTTTTTATTATACCATAAAATTTCCACTTGACAAGTCGGAACATTTGTGTTAAACTGTTAAAGGTGAATTATGCACGAAGACCACCGCAAACGCGTTCGGCAGCGGTTTCGCCAAGCCGGGTTGCAGTCATTTCCCGCACACAATGTGCTGGAGATGCTGTTGTTCTACGCCATTCCGCGCCAAGACACCAACGAAATCGCCCACCGGTTAATCCGGCACTTCGGCTCGCTTGCGGGCGTGCTTGATGCGCCCTTTGAGGAGCTGTGCAAGGTGCAGGGCATCGGCGAAAACTCGGCCACACTCATCATGTTCGTCGCGCAGATCGCCAAGCGCTACCTCGCCGAACAAGTGCAGGAGAAAGTTTCGTTTGCCAACAAGCAGGCACTGCACCGCTTTGTCGTGTCGCTGTTCACTGGGATGAAATCCGAGGCCGCATTTTTGCTGTGTTTTGATAACACGGCGCAGCTGCTGCATGCCGGGCAAATCTCGCTGGGCACCAAGCACGTCGTCACGCTCGACAACCGCACGCTGCTCGAGTCCGCCTTTCGGCACAACGCCACCAAGGTCGTGCTCGCGCACAATCACCCAAACGGCGTTGCCGCGCCCTCGCGCAGTGATGTCGTGCGCACCGAAGGCGCTGTTCGCGTCTTCAACAGCGTGCAGATTCAACTGCTCGATCACCTCATCGTCGCCCAAGGCGACTGCTTTTCCATGGCCGCACACCCCAAACACATGCGCATTTTCCACGACGATGCACCCTCCATCATGCTGCAAATCGCGGCTGACGAGTAGTTTTTCGCGCTCGCCGCGCAGGCCTTCTTTTTCTTGAAAGAAAAAGAAGCAAAAAGAACTTTTGCCGCTTCGCGATTGATTTTTATGGGGCTGGATTAGGACACAGCGAAGCGACGGAGCCCCACCGCAGGTGGTTTCTTTCAAAAAAAGAACAGAAAGAGTATACCATGCACTTCAAACTTCATTCGCAATTCGCGCCCACGGGCGACCAGCCGCAGGCGATCCGTCAGCTGGTTGACGGACTAAACCAAGGCCACGAAACCCAGGTATTGCTGGGTGTCACGGGCTCAGGCAAGACCTTCACGATGGCCAACGTCATCGCGCAGATGAACCGCCCGACGCTCGTTTTGGCGCACAATAAAACGCTTGCGGCACAGCTGTGCAGCGAGTTTCGCGAGTTTTTCCCGGAGAACCGCGTGGAGTATTTCGTCAGCTATTACGACTACTACCAGCCCGAGGCCTACATCGCCGTCACGGACACTTATATTGAAAAAGACTCGCAGGTCAACGACGAAATCGACAAGCTGCGCCACTCTGCCACGTCGTCGCTCAGCGAGCGCCGCGATGTGATTATCGTGGCAAGCGTGAGCTGCATTTTTTCGCTGGGCAATCCAATTGACTACCGCAACATGGTGGTTTCGCTGCGCCCTGGGCAAACTAAATCACGCGACGAACTCATCGCCAAGCTCGTGGAAATCCGCTATGAGCGCAACGACGTGAGCTTTACGCGCAACCACTTTAGGGTGCGCGGTGACACGGTGGAAATTTTTCCCGTATATAGCTTTGAAACGGCCATTCGCGTGGAATTTTTCGGCGACGAAATCGAGCGCATCTGCGAAATCACCGCCCTCACCGGCGAGGTGCGCAGCGTGCTGCAACATGTCGCCATCTACCCTGCCTCGCACTACGTCGTCGCGCCCGAGCGGCTTGACGACGCCATCATCGACATCCAAGCCGAAATGCTCGACCAAGAGGCGGCGTTCACCCGCGAAGGCAAGCTCATCGAAGCGCAGCGCATTCGCCAGCGCACGCTGTATGACATGGAAATGCTGCGCGAAACCGGCTTTTGCAAGGGCATCGAGAACTACTCCCGCGTCCTCGCCGGGCGACCTGACGGCGCGAAGCCCTTCACCCTGCTCGACTACTTCCCCGAGGACTTCATCTTGTTCGTCGATGAATCACACGTGACCATTCCGCAGGTGCGCGGGATGTATGCCGGCGACCGCGCGCGCAAAGAAAACCTCGTGAACTTCGGCTTTCGCCTGCCGTCTGCGATGGACAATCGCCCGCTGAACTTCGACGAATTTTACGCGCACCTGGGGCAGCGTGTGTATGTTTCTGCCACGCCCGGACCATTCGAGCGCGACGAAACCACGCAAATCGTCGAGCAAATCATCCGCCCCACCGGCTTGCTTGACCCCGAGATTTCGGTACGCCCCATCCAAGGGCAAATCGACGACCTCATCAGCGAAATCAACACCCGCACCGCCCGCGGCGAACGCGTGCTCGTCACCACACTCACCAAAAAAATGGCCGAAGACCTCACCACTTACTTCGAGAACGTGGGCATCAAAGTGCGCTACATGCACTGCGACATCGAAACCATCGAGCGCATGGAAATCATCCGCGGGCTGCGGCTGGGCGAGTTCGACGTGCTCATCGGCATCAACCTGCTGCGTGAGGGGCTTGACCTGCCCGAGGTGTCGCTCGTGGCCATCCTCGATG